>DATBGJ010000117.1:0-4052 GCA_036558045.1 Thermoanaerobaculia bacterium | reverse complement strand
CTGCCTCGGCCGCTTCAGCCAACGGTTCGATGCTCGCCGGAGTGACCAACGGCACGTCACCCGAAAGGACGAGCAGAGTCGCCTCTCCCCCCACCTCACCCTCGACCTGCGCGAGGGCGTGCCCGGTGCCCTTCTGCTCTTCCTGGAGAACCCAGACGAGATCGGGACCCTTGATCTCCTCCCGTACCCGTTCCTGGCCGTGGCCCACCACGACGAGGATGCGCTCGCAGCCGGCGGCCCGCGCCGCGTCGACCACCCAGGCGAGGAGCGGCCGGCCCGCGGCGCGGTGCAGCACCTTGGGCAGGGAGGAGCGCATGCGCGTTCCCTTGCCGGCGGCGAGGACCACGGCGATCTTCACCGTCTCTCCTCCGCCAGCTCCAGCACCGCCCGCGCCAGCTTCTCCGGATCGTGGCGGATCAGGTCGCGGTCCACCGCCAGGAGGTCGGCCTCGATCACCTCCACGCCGGCGCCCTCCAGGGCGGCGCGGTCCACCGTGACCGGCTGGGAGCCGGCCTCGGCGTAGTGGCTGACCAGCGGCCCGGGGATGGGCGCCGAGTTGGCGAGCACGGCGTCGATGACCCGCGATCCCACGTGGCGCACGAGCGCCTGCAGGTGGTCGATGCCCATCATGCCGTCCGTCTCGCCCGGCTGCGTCATCAGGTTGAGCAGCAGGACGACCCGCGCGCGGGCCTTGGCGACCGCCTGGCGGATGCCCGGGATCAGCAGGTTGGGGAGGATCGAGGTGTAGAGCGATCCGGGACCGAGCAGGATGAGGTCCGCCTGCTCCAGGGCCGCCAGCGCCTGCGGGAACGCCGGCGGCGCCGCGGGATCGATCTCCACCACCGCCAGCTCCTCGCCCGAGAGGCCCACGGCCGACTCGCCCTCGTAGACGCGGCCGGAGACGCCGCGCCCGCGCAGCCGCACGTCGGTCAGCGTCGCCGGGAAGATCTTGCCGCGCACCGAGAGCACCGACTCGGCGGTGAGGATCGCCTGATGGAAGTCGCCGGTGATGCCGGTGAGCGCCGTCAGAAAGAGGTTGCCGAAGGAGTGGCCGAGCAGGCCGCCGCCGTTCGGGAAGCGGTACTGGAAGAGCCGCGTCAGCAGGTCCTCGTCGTCGGCCAGGGCGGCGATGCAGTTGCGGACGTCCCCCGGCGGCAGCACGCCGAACTCGCGCCGCAGGCGGCCGGAGGAGCCGCCGTCGTCGGTGACGGTGACCACGCCGGCGAGCTCGCGCAGCCGCGCGCCGCCGACGTGGTGCTTGAGGCCGCGCAGCAGCGCCGAGAGGCCGGTGCCGCCGCCGATCGCCACCAGGGACTTGGCCGGGGCGCGCGCCGGGTCAGGAGAGGCCGAAGAGCGGACGGTAGTCCCGGTTCTTGCGGAGCTCGGCGAAGTCGGAGTCGTGGAAGGCATAGATGCGATTCTTCGGGTTCAGCTCGACCGCCTTGGCAAGCCCCTGCGCCGCCTCTTCCAGCCGGTCCTCGAGGGCGTGGATCGACGCCGCGAGATAGGCGAAGCGCTCGTCCTTCTGGTCGCGCCCGCCCCGGCGGCAGATCTCCAGCGCCTCCTTGAGGTTACCGCGGTTCTTCTCATAGACGGCCTGGAGATAGGGATCGGCGTCCTTGCCCTTCGTGGGCTTGGGCTCCTCGGCCTGCGCCTTCTGCCGGCTGGCGGCGAGGAACTGCCGGGCGCGCTCGCGCAGCTCTGGAAGGTCGGTGAGCTTGACCGCCTTCTCCAGGAGATCCGCCGCCTTCTGCCAGTCCTTCTTCTGCAGGGCCGCGAGTCCCTTCGTCAGGGCCTCGATGGCAGGATCGGCGCCGGCTTGGGACCGGGCCAGAGCTCGCTGCTCAGTCTTGGGCTGGGGTTTGGGTTTGGGCTGGGGTTTCGGTTTGGCCTTGGCCATGGCTCCTCTCGCCTAACGTTTCTTCAGCTCGATCAGGATCTGCTTCGCCACCGACTTCAGGGTATCGAAGACGCCGACCCCCGTCGTCGCCACCGCTTCGAAGGTGGGCTCGCGCTTGTAGTTGAGCGTCCGGTACATCTCCTCGACGGCCATCACGTTCGGCAGGTCCCGCTTGTTGAACTGCAGGGCGTAGGGGATCGTCGCCAGGTCGAAGCCGTGCTCTTTCAGATTCTGTTCCAGGTTGCGGATCGACTCGATGTTCGCCTCCATCCGCTCGTCCTGGCTGTCGGCCACGAAGACGACGCCGTCCACCCCCTTCAGGATCAGCTTGCGGCTGGCGTCGTAGAACACCTGGCCGGGCACGGTGTAGAGATGGAACCGCGTGGTGAAGCCGCGGATGCTCCCCAGGTCGAGAGGCAGGAAATCGAAAAACAGGGTGCGGTCCGCCTCGGTGGCGAGCGAGATCATCTTGCCCTTCGATTCGGGGGCGGTCTTGTTGTAGATGTACTGCAGATTGGTCGTCTTGCCGCACAGACCGGGGCCGTAATAGACGATCTTGCAGTTGATTTCCTTGCTGGCGTAGTTGATGAAAGTCATGCTCGATGCCTCGGTCCATCACCGGGTCGCCGGGCCTGCTCCAACCGCGTCCGCGGCTACTCGCCGAAGAGGGCGTCGATGTCGTCGTCGGTGATCTCGGAAAAGGGGCTCGCGTGGGCCGTCCCCTGCCCTCCCTTTTCGCCCTTCTGCATCATCACCTCGAAGATCTTCTCCAGGTCCACGTTCGCCCTCTTCACCCGCAGGCGCACCAGCCCGAGCGAGGACCGGTCATCGAAGATGACCACCAGGATGACGCGCTTGGCGACGATCGAGATGTGAATGTGGTCCTGCTGGCCCTCATGGAACAGCACCGAGAACTCCCGCTCGCCGATGAGCTTCGCCAGCCCGTCGGTGGCGGCCACGTTGCCGGCGGTCAGCGAGGCGAGCGACGTGGTGTCGAACTGCTCGGTGTCCCCCGCCGCGACGATCTGCTGGCCGTTCTTGTCGATGAGGAAGACCGCCTTGGCGTTAGCCTCCTGGCGCAGGCGGCGCAGGGCCTCCTCCAGATGCTTGAATTCCTCCTCGTAGAGCACGAAGTCGGCTGCGCCCATGGCTATCCTTTCCGGACCGCGCGACGATACACCATCGCGAGCCGGGCCGTCAAAGCTCTGATTTCACGTCAGTTGTCTTGACCCGCCGGCCGCTCAACGGAAGAGCCGCCAGCCCTGGAGGACGTCCGCCTCCGCCAGCACGAGATCCTGCCCCTGCTCCCGGAAACGGAGCGGGATCGGGGAGCAGCCCTCGCCGTGATCGTTCGTCTCCGCCAGGCGGAAGGCCTTGTCGCACTTGTTGCAGACCATCCACTCCCCCTCGTGCCGGAACCCCCGCTTGCTCTTGGCGCACTGCTCGTCGGCGTCGAAGGCGACCTGCACCCGGCCGGCGCCGTCGCGGCCGACGAAGAACCGCACCTCCTGGTTGCCGGCGTTGAGGAAGCGGAAGAAACGGACCTCCTGGGGCTTCAGATCCGCCAGGCTGATCCGCACCTGCCCGTCCCGCCCGGGCGCCACCTGCTGGAAGCCCTGGGGATTCAGCCGGCCTTCCAGGGTCACCTCGGCGGCCCAGATCACCCCCAGGACGAGGAGGACGATCACGATCCCATGAAGCGGCTTGAAACGACGCATAATGCCGGTATTCTAGCTAAAACAAGGTGTAGATGAACGGCGCCGTCGCCTGGCTGGTGACCACCAGCAGGATCACGAGCCCCAGGATGAGCACCAGGGGGACGATCCAGTACACCTTGTTCTGGCGGGCGAACTGGACGATCTCGCCGAAGAACGAGCCGACGTAGCGAAGCCTGCGCATGGTCTCCCTCTCCTTCCGAACCTGCCTAGTCTAGCTGGAATTCCTGGCGCCAGTCTCCCTGCTCCGGCAGCGGCGGCTGCGCCGCCTTGTCGAGGAGGAACGGGCCGAGCACCAGATAGTCCATCTCCGTGCGCATGAAACAGCGGTAGGCGTCCTCCGGCGTGCAGACGATCGGCTCGCCCCGCACGTTGAAGCTGGTGTTCACGAGTACGGGACAACCCGTGCGCGCGAAAAACTGCTCCAGCAATCTCGA
>DATBGJ010000116.1:0-7627 GCA_036558045.1 Thermoanaerobaculia bacterium | reverse complement strand
GGTAGCCCTGGTTGATCAGCATGGTCTTGACCTCGTCGAACTCCTGCGTGGCCTTGCCGGTGGTGAGGCGCGACAGCTCGACGAGGCCGGGGCCGAAGAACTCGTAGCGCTCCTCCTCCGGCCGGCCGCCCATGGGGATGAGGCGGTAGGGGCCGTAGTTGAGGGCGATGCGCATGCCGCGGTCGAAGGGCAGCCCTTCGCGCACGGCCTCGACGTAGTAGCGCTGCAGGCGGACCGAGCAGAGGAGCAGGTTGGTGGCCTCGCGGCTGGAGTAGAAGGCGCCGTCGCCGAGGTACTTCTCCAGCTTGGCGCGGTGGGAGGCGGCGAGGCGGTGGATGCGCCGCTGGAAGCGGAACATGGCGAGAAAGGCGCTGTCCTGGCTGTAGTCGCCCGCCCGGTGGAGCACCGAGAGCGTCTGCGAGAACTCGCTGATGTCGTAGATCATGCCGTAGCGCTCGACGCGCGGATCGACCACCCAGGGGGCCGTGAAGTCGAGCGGCCGGGTGGCGGAGGAGAGCCGCAGCTCCTTGCCGGACATGCCCTTGCCGGGCGCCAGCTCGCGGCCGACCATGCGGCCGTCGCAGCTCTCGATGAGCACGATCAGCCGGCGCAGGCCGTGGACGAGCTCGAACTCCTTGAGCTTGAGCAGGAGGTTCTCCCATACCTGCACCAGCGGCGGGGGCAGCAGCCGCTGCGGATCGTACTCCCGCAGGGACGAGAGGTAGGCCACGTAGCCGGGACGCCGCAGCAGGTCGCGGGCGTCGTTGCGGGGATCGCTGCGCAGCAGGTGCAGGCTGAGGGCGCGCAGCTCCGGATCGACGGCGAGCTGCTGGAAGTGCCAGCGCGCCAGCTCCTCGTAGCGCCGGCGCAGGTCGCGGCCGTCGATGTCGAGCGAGCCGCTGAAGTAGCTGGCGAGCTCGGCGAGGTCGGGGCCGATGTGGTCCTCGGTGAACAGCAGGACGTTGTCGCGCATGCGGTTGAGCAGGCGCGGGAAGAGCTCCTCTTCGGCCTCCTCGGTGGCTCCCGCCATGCGCTGCACGACGTCGTAGCTGATGGCCAGCACGCGGTCGAGGTAGCGGTCGAGGATGCGGTACTTGATGGCGGCGCCGTGGCGGCGGCCGAGCTCGCTGTCCTGCCGCAGGATGCGCTGCGGCACGCCCTTGAGGAGGCGGGCCACGTCGAGCGAGTGCTGGAGCCAGAAGATGGCCGGGTACTGGCGGCCGTAGCTCGAGATGGTGGCGTTCGCGAGGGCGTCGGAGAGCAGGCCGGAGTAGCAGTCCCAGCCTTGAGTGTAGGCGTTGACGTCGTGGGCCTCCCGGCGCAGGCCGGCCATCTGCACGGCTTCCTCCGCCGCGATGCACTCGCGCAGGGCCGTCCGCATCTCGATCATGCCCGCCGAGAGCAGGATCGGGAAGCCCTGCAGGGGCGTGGCGCTCTCGTCCTCCAGGAAGATCGGCCGCGGAATGGGCAGCTCGCGCTGGAGGTCCGGCACCAGGCGGCGCACCTCCTCCGGATCGGCGCGCAGGAAGTTGAACGGACCCTGCAGCATCTGGAGGAACGACATCGGGTTCATGCTGGCCCTCGCGGAGCGCCTGCTTCAAGGTGGAAAGGAAACGATAGCGTATAGCATAGGGCCGGGGAGAGAGGGGCTAGGGGAGTGAGGGCTTCGGAGGGCACGCCCTCGATGAATCACCGGACTTGAGGGAGAGCGCTACATGGCGGAATTGGCTGAGATCCGAGTCGTCCCCGCGGCAAGGCCGGAGGCGGACCTGCTGGTGGTGGGGGGGTTCGAGGGGGAGGCGCCCGCGGCGGACGGCTTGGAAGAGGCGAGCCGGGAGGCGGTGCGGCGTCTCGCCGGCCGCGGCGGCTGGCGGGGCAAGGAGGAGCAATGGGCGCAGACCGAGGCCGGCCCGGAGGGCCCGGTGGTCTCGCTCTACGGCCTCGGGATGCGCAAGGACTTCAGCTTTCCGAAGCTGGCCCATTGGCTCAGCCGCGCCGCCGAGGACGCCCGCTTCGCCGGCGCCCGCCGCGTGGCCGCCATCCTGCCGGTGCACGCGGAGACCGCCGGCGGCGCGGCCGGCCGGGTGCTGCGCGCCCTGGCGCTGTCCGTCTACCGCTACGACCGCTATCAGACCGACGCCGACAAGGGAGGCGGCCGCGTCGAGCAGCTCGCCGCGGTGCCGCCGGCGGGCGAGGAGGCCGCGTATGAAGCGGCCCTGCCCGCCGCCGCAGCGGTGGCGGAGGCGGTGGCCTTCGCCCGCGACCTCGCCAATTCGCCGGCCAATGAAGCCAATCCTGCATGGATGGAGGACCAGGCCCGGGAGCTCGCCGAGAGCCGCGGCCTGGGGCTCATGGTGCTGGGAGCCGACGAGCTCGCGGCGCGCGGCATGGGCGGCCTGCTGGCGGTGGGCTCCGGCTCGGCCCACGAGCCGCGCCTGGTGCGGCTGCAGTGGGGAGAGACCGGCCCCCGCGTCGCGCTCGTCGGCAAGGGGGTGACCTTCGACACCGGCGGCATCTCGATCAAGCCGGCCGCGGACATGGACGAGATGAAGTACGACAAGAGCGGCGCCTGCGCCGTGATCGCGGTGGCGCGGGCGGCGGCGGACCTCGCGCTGCCGGTGCGGCTCTCCGTCTATGCCCCCCTGGCCGAGAACATGCTGAGCGCCAACGCCTATCGCCCGAGCGACATCGTGCGCTGCTACAACGGCAAGACGGTGGAGATCACCAATACCGATGCCGAGGGACGGATGATCCTGGCGGACGCCATGGCCTGGGCCGCCGAGGACCGCCCGGAGGCGTTGGTGGAATTCTCGACGCTGACCGGCGCCTGCGTCGTGGCCCTGGGGCACCAGGCGGCGGGGCTCTTCACGCCGCACGACGGCCTCGCCGGCGAGCTGCTCGCCGCCGCCGCGGAGGACGGCGAGCGCCTGTGGCGGCTGCCTCTCTATCCGGAGTACCTGGAGGAGATGAAGGGTACGCACGCCGACCTGCGCAACGCCGCCGGCCGCTGGGGAGGCGCGGGCCTCGCGGCGGCGTTCCTCTCGCAGTTCGTCGGCGGCGTCGAGCGCTGGGCCCATCTCGACATCGCCGGCATGGCCAACGTCAAGCCCGAGAACGGCCATACCCTGGCGGGCGCCACCGGCTTCGGCGTGGCCTCGGCCGTGCGCTGGCTGCGGCGGCTGGCCGGGTAGCCATGGTGCCTGCCGCTCCAGCCCGGCGCGCCCGGCGCTGCCGCACCGGGCTACAGAGACGTCGCCCCGAGGGCGATTCGCTTCGGCGAAGCGACGTTTCCGTAGCCCGGTGCGGCAGCGCCGGGCGAGAGGCGGGCCATGGCTGAGATCGGCAATCTCCTCG
Organism: Thermoanaerobaculia bacterium; assembly: GCA_036558045.1. Classification (GTDB taxonomy): domain Bacteria; phylum Acidobacteriota; class Thermoanaerobaculia; order Multivoradales; family UBA5704; genus DATARR01. Next base: position 4,273 of record DATBGJ010000116.1, on the reverse strand, counting down.
AAATCCAGAACCTCGAGATCTCCTTTCCCGTCGCCGGCGAATGGACGCCGGTGGTGCGCGGCGTGTCGCTCTCCGTGGGGCGCGGCGAGTTCGTCGGCCTGGTGGGAGAATCCGGCTCGGGCAAGAGCCTCACCGCGCTCGCCGTGCTCGGCCTGGTGCCGCCGCCCGGCCGGGTGACAGGAGGCCGCGTGCTGCTGGAGGAGCCGGGCGGAGCGGCCGACCTGCTGGCCTTCTCCGAGCGCGAGATGCGCCGCGTGCGCGGCGGCCGCATCGGCATGGTGTTCCAGGAACCGGCCACGGCGTTCGATCCCGTCTACACGATCGGCTTCCAGATCGCCGAAGCCGTCCGGGCGCACCGCCGCATGCCGCGGCGGCAGGCGCGCGACGAGGCCGCGCGGCTGCTCGAGCGCGTGGCCCTGGCGGACGCGCGCCGCCGCCTGGACGACTATCCGCATCAGCTCTCGGGCGGCCAGCGCCAGCGCGCGATGATCGCCATGGCGCTCGCCGGCGCGCCGGACCTGCTGCTCGCCGACGAGCCGACGACGGCGCTCGACGTGACGCTGCAGGCGCAGATCCTGGAGCTGCTGCAGGACCTGCGGGAGGACCTCGGCCTCTCGGTGCTGCTCATCACCCACGACCTGGGAGTGGTGGCCGAGACCTGCGACCGCGTCGTGGTGATGCGCCGCGGCCAGGTGGTGGAGGAGGCGGGGGTCGAGGCGCTGTTCCGCGCCGCGGTCCATCCCTACACCCGCGAGCTGCTGGCGGCGATGCCGCGGCTGGTGGCTCGCCAATCCGATGACTGATAAAGTTCTGCTCGAGATCCACGGCCTGCGCAAGGACTACCCCGTGCGGCGCGGCCTGCTGCGCCGCCGCCTGGGAACCGTGCAGGCCCTGGCGGGCGTGGATCTGACGCTGTCGCGCGGCGAGTGCCTGGCGCTGGTCGGCGAATCGGGGAGCGGCAAGACGACGCTCGGCCGTTGCGCCCTGCGCCTGATCGAGCCGACCGCCGGCCGCATCGTCTTCGGCGGCGAGGACCTGCTGGCGCTCTCGGGAAGCGAGCTGCGCCGCCGCCGCCGGCGGTTCCAGATGGTGTTCCAGGATCCCTACGCTTCGCTCGATCCGCGACAACGGATAGGATCCATCGTCGCCGAGCCGCTGGAGATCCATGCGGCCCTCGGCCGCGGCGAACGCGCCGCGCGGGTGAGCGAGCTGCTGGCTACCGTGGGGCTGGCGCCGGAGCTCGCCGGACGGTATCCGCACGAGCTCTCCGGCGGCCAGCGTCAGCGCGTGGCCATCGCGCGGGCACTGGCGCCGGAGCCGGAGCTGCTGGTGGCGGACGAGCCGGTGTCGTCCCTCGACGTCTCGGTGCGCGGCCAGATCCTCGACTTGCTGGCCAGCCTGCGCGAGCGTCTGGGGCTCGCCATGCTGCTCATCTCGCACGACATGGCGGCGGTCGAGCGGCTGGCGGACCGGGTGGCGGTGATGTACCTCGGACGGATCGTGGAGCTGGCGCCGAGCGGCGAGCTGTTCCGTCGGCCGCTCCATCCGTACACGGCGAGCCTGCTCTCGGCCGTGCCGGTGGCCGATCCGGACCGAAGGCGGATTCGCATCGTGCTGCCCGGCGAGCCGCCGAGCCCGCTGGCGCCGCCGCCGGGCTGCCCGTTCCACCCGCGCTGCCCGAGCGCGCGGCCCGATTGCAGCACGGAACGGCCGCCGCTGGCGACGGTGGAGGAGAACGGGGAATGGCAGCGGCTCGCCGCCTGCTTTTATCCGGGGGAGCTGGCCGGGCAGGCGGTAAGAAACGGCGGAGGAGCGACGTAAGAACGGCAGAACTTTTCAGCGGCCGGCCCGTACATCACGGGCGGGGATGACCCGGGTCGCGACGCGTGTACGAAAGGCATTCCCATACTGTGAGGGGTCACTCATGACGACAACGTCTTTGCGATGGAATCGATGGCAGCTCCGGGGGGCGCTCCTGGCCTTGGCGCTGCTGATGCCGGCCGCGGCGGGCGCCGCGGAGGTCACCGTGAACACCAACGCGGTCCGGCCGGCGGCGGAAGCGCCCGCCCTGGAGATGAAGGACAACGCCATCCAGCTCTCGCTCGAGCGGGCGGTCGAGATCGCCCTGCAGCAGAACCTCGGCCTCGTCATCGAGCGCTATACCCGGACGCAGCAGCGCCTGGGGATCACCCAGAGCCTCGGCATCTACGACCTGCTGGCGAACGCCACGCTGCAGGCGACCGACGAGAAGTCCGCCACCCTGTCGACCATTGCGGCGTCGCAGGCGAACTCGCAATCGGCCAGCTTCAGCTTCACGCAGCTCGTGCCGACCGGCGGCTCCGTTTCCTTCGGCTGGGACGGCAGCCGCCAGGAGAGCAACGCCCAGATCTTCTCGGCCTCGACCTTCTACAACTCGGGCGCCAACTTCTCCTTCAGCCAGCCTTTGCTGCGCGACTTCGGCCGCCTGGCCACCGAGCGCGGCATCCTCATCGCGCGCACCAACAGCCGGATCAGCGGCCAGGAGTTCGAGCGCCAGGTGACGGCGACGATCCAGCAGGTGGTGGACGCCTACTGGAACCTGGTGGGAGCCCGCCAGCAGCTCGTGGTGGCGCAGGAGAGCCTGCAGCTCGCCCGCGACCTGCACGAGCGCAACCGCATCCAGGTGGAGGTAGGGACCATGGCGCCGCTCGAGCTGGTGCAGAGCGAGGCGGCCATCGCCAGCCGCGAGGAGGACATCATCCGCGCCACTTCGAACATCGGCGACGCCGAGGACGTGCTCCGCCAGTTGCTGAACCTGCCCTCCGGCGAGCTGTGGGAGCGGGCGATCGAGCCGACGACCGTCTTGGAGACGGAGAAGGTCGCCATCAGCGTCGACGAGGCGATCGCCACCGCCTATGCCGAGCGGCCGGAGCTGCGCACCGAGGAGCTGCGGGTGGCGCAGGCGCAGCTCGACGCCGAGTTCTTCCGCAACCAGTTGAAGCCGTCTCTCGATCTCAACCTCAACTACGGCTTCTCCGGCGTCGGCCTCAACTTCAGCGACGCCCTGAGCCAGGTCACCGGGCTCGACTTCCGCGGCTGGACGGCCCGGCTCGTCTTCGCCTATCCGATCCAGAACCGCGCGGCGCGGGCGCAGAGCGCCATCGCCAACCTCGACGTCGACCGCCTGCAGACCGAGCTCGACCAGACGAAGACGACGATCGCCACCGAGGTGCGCCGCGCCGCCCGCGCGGTGGAGACGGCGGCCAAGCAGATCGATGCCGCCCGCATCTCGCGCGAGTTCCAGGAGAAGAACCTGGACGCCGAGAAGAAGCGCTATGAGAACGGCATGTCCACCAGCTTCCAGATCACCCAGATCCAGGAGGACGTGACGCAGGCGCGCAGCAACGAGGTGACGGCGAAGATCACCTATCGCACGGCGCTCGCCGAGTACTACCGCGCCATCGGCCGGCTGCTCGAGGAGCACGACGTCGGCGTCGACGATCCCGAGGATCCGGACTACGCGAAGAGCCGCTTCAGCTTCAGCCGCGCGCCGCTGCCGGGAGAGGGCAAATAGCCATGGCCATGGAGGACTCCAGTTTCGGACGTCTGATTGGAGTACTGATCTCTCCGGGAAAGACGTTCCGCTCGCTCGCCGAGCGGCCGACCTGGGCGGTGGCATTGCTCGTCCTGATGCTCGTCAGCGGCGCGGTGTGGTTCCTGGCGGGAAAGCGGATCGACTACCGCGACACCATCACCCAGAGCGTGCGCCACTCCGGGCGCAATGTCACCGAGGCGCAGTTGGAGCCGCAGATCGCGATGATGGAGAAGGGAGGAGCCTACATCTACGGCCTCTCGGTGCCGGTCGTGGTGGCCTTCTTCGCGCTGCTCGCGGCGCTCATCAATTGGGTGGCTTTCAAGCTGCAGGGCAGCGACATCGACTACAAGTCGAGCCTGGCGGTGAACCTGCACGCCGCCGTGCCGCAGGTGGTGATCGCCTCGCTGCTCAGCCTGCCGGTCATCCTGAGCAAGGAGTCGCTCGGCTACGACGATGTCAAGACCGGCTCCCTCCTGGCCTCCAACCTGGCTTTCCTCGCCCCGGAGGGCAGTCACGCCTGGGTCACCGCGGCCCTCGCCAGCCTCGATTTCTTCGCGCTGTGGGGCCTGGTCCTCTCCGTCATCGGATACCGGGCGGCGGCGCGCGTCTCGACGAAGGCCGCGGTGGTGACGGTGCTCGTGGTATGGCTGCTCTTCGTCGGCATCCGGGTGGGCTGGGTAGCCCTCTTCGGAGGTTGAG
>DATBGJ010000115.1:0-2667 GCA_036558045.1 Thermoanaerobaculia bacterium | reverse complement strand
AGTGCGCGCAATCCGCGGAGCTCGTACTTGTTGTCGAGAAATCGGAAGAAGGCGCTCAGGCGCTGCTGGCCATCGATGACTTCCTCTGTGCCGTCACGACTCTCGGCGAGGTAAAATATTGGGAGAGGGACTTCCAGAAGTAGCGATTCAATCAGCCGACTGGATCTTGCATCCTCCCAGACTTCCCGTCGCTGAAACAGTGGATCGAGGACGAGGTCGCCAGACTTGTACCGCGTGTATAGGGCGGTGATCGGGGGATCCGATTTGTCCGTAAATATCTTCCGCCGCTCCGGCGCGAGCCCCGCTGGAATCTCAGGGTCGTCGCCGGCGAGGGTAGACTCATCCTCCTCAAGTTCCTCCATCTCGGGGATGTCGGTCATTGGTGCATCCATTGTGTCCTCATTTTGGAATCAGTTAGGCCATCGGCGTATAAAGCTTCGGCGAGGCTTTATACCTCTCATTCTATAGGGCTTAGAAAGTCTAACGTCCGTCCCGACCGGCGTCAATTCGGGCCGCGGTGGTCGAGAACGGGAGGCGCGGGAGGCTTTTCCGGCATGCGTGGGCGGATCCCTGGACCTGCCCCTTCGAATGCCGTCCCTGACGGGACGGAGCTGTGCTTTGTGGGCGCGTTTCCCCGGGCTGACGCCCGGGGCTACGAGTATGCCGCCCTCCGGGCTCGCGCTGGCCCGGCACGAATCTCCGCCGCGGGGAATTTCCTCCCCCCTCCAAGCGATTACAGACTCCGAGCCCCTGAAGGCTCCCCCTTGGCAGACGGCGCGCGATGTGACATGCTGTGCGCCGGCCGTGACAGCCGAGGAAGGCTGAAGCGGGTTTCATCGGGCTACTCGCCCAACGGCGGCCTCGCCGGCTAAGTCCTCCGTTCAAATTCCTGCCGGATCGTTCGAGCGGCGTCGAGACCCTGCTCCCGGAGCATGGCCCGCGTCCTCAGAAAGCACACGTGTCATCCAGATGAGTTTTTCAAGTTTCAAGCTCGATCCCAGCCTGCTGCGCGGCGTCGCCAGCCTCGGCTTCACCGAACCGACTCCCATTCAGCGCGACGGCATTCCGCCCGCTCTCGAAGGGCGCGACCTCCTGGCCTGCGCCATGACCGGCAGCGGCAAGACCGCCGCCTTCGCCCTGCCGATCCTGCAGCGGCTGCTGGGCAAGAAGCGCGGCACCACGCGGGCCCTCGTGCTGGCGCCCACGCGCGAGCTGGCGGCCCAGATCGTCGAGCACTTCAACGCCCTCGGCCGGCATTCCGGCCTCAAGGCCGCCGCCATCTACGGCGGCGTCGGCATGCAGCCGCAGGAACGCGCCTTGCGCAGCGGCGTCGACGTCATCGTCGCCTGCCCGGGCCGCCTGCTGGATCACTTCCAGTACTCCTACGCCAAGCTGGCGGGCCTCGAAATCCTGATGCTGGACGAAGCCGACCGCATGCTCGACATGGGCTTCCTGCCGGACATCCGGCGCATCCTCAAGCACCTGCCGCCGGTATCGCAGACGCTCTTTTTCTCCGCCACTCTGCCGCCGCCTATCCGCGAGCTGTCGCGCGAGATGCTGCGCAATCCCGTGGCGATCAACGTCGAGCGTCCCGCGGCGCCGGCTACCGGCGTCAGCCAGGCGGTCTATGCGGTGCGGCAGGAGGTCAAATCCGCCTTGCTGCTCGAGCTGCTGCGCGGCGAGGCCATCGCCAACGCGCTGGTCTTCACGCGCACCAAGCACCGCGCCAACCGGCTCGCCCAGTTCCTGCACCGCAACGGCGTCGCCTGCGAGCGCGTGCACGGCAACCGCAGCCAGGCGCAACGCACGGAGGCGCTGGCCGGCTTCAAGAGCGGCCGCTTCCGCGTGCTGGTCGCCACCGACATCGCCGCGCGCGGCATCGACGTCGAGGGCCTCTCGCACGTCGTCAACTTCGACGTGCCCCACGTGCCCGAGGACTACATCCACCGCGTGGGACGCACGGCCCGCGCCGGCGCCACCGGCGAGGCGCTCACCTTCGTCTCGCCCGAGGAGATCAACGAGTTGAGGTCTATCGAGCGCACGGTCGCCAAGGTCCTGCCGCGGCGCACGCTCGCGGGCTTCGATTATCAGGCCCGGCCGGCGGAGCGCCTCGAGATCCCCGTCGCCGAGCGCATGGCGGCGATGCGCGCGCAGAGGTCCCGCGGCCCGGCGCGCGGCAGAGCGGACTCCCGGCGCCGTAGCTCCGAATCGAGCCGACCGCCGGCGCGCGCCGCCTCTCCCGGCAGGCCGAGTCGGCGGCTCTGGTAGAGCCGCCGCTCGGACTCATGAAGCTCTGGATCGACGCCGACGCCGCTCCGCGCGACGTAAAGGAGATCGCCTATCGGGCCGCCCGGCGGCTCGAGCTGGAGACCGTGCTGGTGGCCAACCAGCGGCTCTCGGCGCCCTTCGGCCATCCCTTCGTCACCACCGTGCGCGTGGAGGGCGGCCCGGACGTGGCGGACCGCCACATCGCGGACCACGCGGCGCCGGGTGACGTCGCGGTCACGGCCGACATTCCTCTCGCCGCCCGGCTGGTCGAGAAGGGCGTCACCGCGATCAATCCGCGCGGCGAGGAATACACGGCGGAGAACGTCGGCGAGCGGCTCGCCGTGCGCGATCTCATGGACGGGCTGCGGGGAGCGGGCATGCTCACCGGCGGCCCGCGGC
>DATBGJ010000114.1:0-6892 GCA_036558045.1 Thermoanaerobaculia bacterium | reverse complement strand
CGGCCGCGGTTGACGCCCGATGGGCGCCTGATATCTTTGGCCCGCTTCGGTCTGTGCCGAAGCAGGCGCGCAGCCGCAATCGCTCATTCTCTTGGAGGTTTGAATGCCGGATTCCAACCCGAGCCCGACGCGCGTGCGATCGGCTCTCTTCGTCGACTTCGACAACATCTATCTCGGCCTGCAGCGCGAGGATCCCGTGGCCGCCGAGCAGTTCGCCACGGACCCCACGCGCTGGCTCCTCTGGCTGCAGGACAACCTGCCGAACCAGGACGGCGACGACCGCAAGCGCAAGATCCTCCTCCGCCGCTGCTACCTCAATCCCTCGCAATTCGGCCGCTTCCGGCCCTACTTCACCCGCTCCGCCTTCGAGGTGGTGGACTGCCCGCCCCTGACCAGCGGCGGCAAGACCAGCGCCGACATCCACATGGTGATGGACATCCTGGACACCCTGGGCCACGCCACGCGGTTCGACGAGTTCATCCTGCTCTCGGGCGACGCCGACTTCACGCCCGTGCTGCTGCGCCTCTCCAAGCACGACCGCCGCAGCGCCATCCTGGCCGTCGGGCCGGCCTCGGTGGCCTACAAGGCGGCCTGCGACCTGCTGATCGACCAGGACACCTTCCTGGAGGAGGCGATCGGCGCGACGCCGGGGCAGGCGGCGCGGACGGCGTACGGGCCCAGCAACTCGGCGATGGCCGAGCTGCTCCATCACATCGCCGACAAGATCTACGAGCGGGCGAGCACGAGCGGCGAGCTGGTGGCCACCGAGCTGCCGCCCATCTTCCGCGAGTTCCCCGAGTTCACCGCCAGCACCAACTGGCTGGGCTTCAACAGCCTGCGCAACATGACGATGGCGGTGGTCTCCACGCGCGTGGACCTGTCGATGATCGACGGCGATCCCTGGCGGGTGGGCATCGTGGCCGAGGGCGAGGCGCCGGAGCGCGGCCCGGAGCACGGTCCCGAGCCCGGCCGCCTGCTGGCGCACCCGCGCCTCCTCTCCCTCGCGGACCGCAACCGCCTGATCGAGGAGATCCTGGACTTCGTGCGCTCGGTCGTCGAGTCCTCGGACGCGGCCGTGCCCATGGCGCGCGCGGCCCAGATGGTGATCAGCCGCTTCGGCGAGCAGGTGCTCGCCACGCGCTGGGCCGGCGCCGGCACCTTCCGCGATCTCCTGGAGGGGCGCGAGAACCCCGGCTTCGCCATCTCGGCGCTCAAGCCCGGCTACGTCTACGATCCGGCCCGCCATCAGCTCCCCGTCGACGGCCGGCCCGAGGAGCTGGTGGGCGATCCGGAGCTGAACGCGCTCGCCTACCGGGTCCACCAGCTCACCGACACGCCGTATCTCACCCGCGGCGATTACTCGCGCATCTTCCGCCTCACCGCCGAAGAGGTCAACGAGCACGGCTACTTCCTCACCCGCACCTCCAAGGCGGTGCGCGACCGCTGCATCGAGGAGGGCTCGCCGATCGCCCGCGCCAGCGTCAACTTCATCCTGCGCGGCATCACCTTCGGCGGCCACCGCTTCGGCCAGAACGGTCCGGAAGAGCCGCTGCTCCTCGCCACCTGCTTCTTCCGCAACGTGGTGAGCCTGTGCGACGGCGCGGGCATCGCGCTGGACGACAAGGAGATCGAGGTGCTGGAGGACTGGCTCCTCGGCGATCTCCGGCGCGACGCGGCGACGCCACGGCCGATTGAGGAGGAGGAGGAAGGCGAGCCGGTGGCGGTCGGGGACTCCACGCAAAACAGCAATGACCTGGGAGATTGAGGAAGAGGAGGTCCGGCAGACCCTCGCGCTCCCGGCAACGGACCGCGCCGGCACCTTTTTTCAACTCGTCGCCGACTGGGAAGCGGCCTGGGGGCTGAAGGATTCCGCGGGCTGGATCGTCGCCAAGGAGACCGACGCCCTGCCGCTCTGGCCCCACGCCGCGTTCGCCGCAGCCTGCGCTCGCGGCGCCTGGGCGGATACGACCGCGGAGCCCATCTCGCTCAACGAGCTGATCGAGGACCTCCTCCCTCTCCTCGAAGAGGACGGGCTGAGCGTCGCGGTGTTTCCAGCGCCCGAGAACGCGGGAGTCGTCATGGCGGCCGGCGCGCTCCGTGAACGGCTGGAGAAGGAAATGGAGCTGGGAGGATGGTGAAGAAGCTCTCCGTGAAGATCCCCGGCCAGGGCCTCCACGAGGTCACGGACGAGGTCCGCGGCGCCGTGCGCGAGAGCGGCGTGCGCGAGGGGCTCTGCACGATTTACATCCAGCACACCTCGGCGAGCCTGACGATCCAGGAGAACGCCGATCCCTCGGCCCGCCGCGACCTGGAGGCCTGGCTCAACCGGCTGGTGCCGGAGCGCGACTCGCTCTACACCCACACCGCCGAGGGGCCGGACGACATGCCCTCGCACATCAAGGCGGCGCTCACCGCGACGTCGCTTTCCATACCTATCTTCGAAGGCGAGCTGGGGCTCGGCACCTGGCAGGGGATCTACGTCTGGGAGCACCGGCGGAAGGCGAGCACGCGCCGGCTGCTGGTGCACGTGGGGGAATGAAGAATGGCGAATGGCGAATTAAGAATGGCACTCTTGTCTCACCCTTCTGAATTCTGAATTCGCCATTCTGCATTTCTACGGGTAGTACCCGCTGATCGTCCGCGCCTCCAGGCCGGACCTCGCCACCTGCACGCGCACGGCGCGGAAGGCCTCTCCCGGATGCGTGTTGGAGGACTGGTACGAGATGCGGTACCGCGAGCGCAGGTCGCGCTCGATCTCCTCGTAGGCTTGGCCCAGCTCCGCGGTGCCCTCGAGGAAGAAGCTCCGCCCTCCGGTCTCGGCGGCGAGCCGGGCCAGCCGTTGCGCCGCAGCGTCGTGCGGCAGGTCGAGGCCGATGGTATAGACCGCGATGCCGGCGCGGCGGGCGCACTCCAGAGCGTCCTCGAAGCGGAAGCTGCTGGTGCGGTCCAGGCCGTCCGAGAGGAGCAGGACGGCCCGCTGGCCGGACGTTCCGCCCAGGTAATACAGGGAGAAGATCAGGCTGTCATAGAGCGAGGTCTCCTCCTCCGCCACCAGTCCCGAGAGGCCTTCCTCCAGCGCCGCCAGATCTCCCGTGAGCCCCACCGCCACGCGCGGCGCGCGGTTGAAGGTGATGACGGACGCCTCGTCGCGCGGCCGCAGCGTACGCCGCAGGAACTGCAGGCCCGCGTCACGGGAGGCTTCCAGCCGCGGCTGCATCGAGGCCGAGTTGTCGATCAGCGTCACCAGGCGCAGGGGAGTATCCTGCACGCGCTCGACCCGGCGCACCGGTTGCCGCACGCCGTCCTCGAAGACCTGGAGCTCGCCGGAGCCGAGCCCCTCGACGGGTCTTCCCGCCGCGTCCACGACGTTGGTGTAGAGCTCGACCAGGCGGATGTCCATCCTGTCCGCCGCCGCCGGCGCGTTGAGCAGCACGAGGTCCTCGGCCGCGGTGCCGTCGGCGAGATAGGCCACGGCGCGGACGTAGCCGGTCTTCGCTTCCTGCGGCAGCAGCAGAGGCTGGACATAGGGCGGCTGATAGAGGGTCGCGACCCGCGAGTCGCCGAGATAGAGCTCGACGCGCTCGACGCCGCGGTCCTCGGGCGCCTCGACCCGCACCTCGGCCCGCACGCTGCGCTGGTAGACCGCGCCCGCGTGCGGCTCCATCAGCCGCACGGCGAAGCGTTGCGCGCCGGCGTTGAGGACGAGCTCGTCCTTCGCCAGCACCTCGCCCCGCGGGTTCCACCCTTCGACGGCGAGCCGATGCGGGCGCGGCGCCCTTCCCAGGTCGAGCTGCGCGACGTACGGCGGCCGGTTGCGGGTCAGCACCTGTTTGCCGTCGAGGTAGAAGGCGACGCGCTCGATCTGTCCCTCCTCCCCCACGCCGGCCGCGCGGTCCACCCGCGCCTCGAAGCGCTGGACACCCGCCAGCAGCCTGCTGTCGGACGCCAGGATGCGCAGCCCCGGCCGCGGCGCCGCGAGCGAAGCGTCGGCCTCGGCGAACAGGCGCTTGACCTCCGGCGACACCTCGGGGACCGGCGCCTTCACCACCGCCGGCAGGACGACGGGAGGATCGGGCGGGGCGGTCATCACCGGCGCCGCCGCAGCGCCGGGATCGGGGACCGCCAGCTCGCGCTCGCCGACGAACAGGCTGTTGTCAGCTTCGGAGTCGAGCTCCACCTCCAGCTTGTAGCGGCCCGGCTGCAGGCGGCGCTCGAAGGTGACCGGCCAGGCGCCGACCCCGCCTGCGGTCGGCAGGGCGTCGAAACGATAGCGGAAGGAGTCCACGGTCGCGTCGCCCTGCGTGATGCGGCCGGTGACGATCAGCTCGCCCGGCGCCGCGGAGACCGGCGCCATGGACTGCCCCGGGGCGACGAAGACGCGGACGAGGCCCTCTCCCATCCTTCCCGGAAAGGCCACGTCCAACTGCGCCGGCAGGGCGGACCGGCTCGTGCGGGCCGGCGCCGCGACCGGTTGGAAGCTGGACACCCATTCCTTCGGCCGCGCCGGGCTGAGGGCCCGCTTCACGATGGTCGCGTAGCCGTCGCGCCCGGCCAGGCGGACCCACAGGGCCGCATCTTTGAAAGTCTGCTCGCCGTTGCAGGGTCCCGCCGCCGCGGCCGTGAGGTCCGGCGCGTCTCCGGGATGCCAGAGGTGGGCCGGTCCGCCGTCGCCGCCGGCGAAGACGATCATGACGCGGTATTTGGCCTGGAACCGCGGCTGGTAATCCCAGACCTCGACGGGGGTGCCGGCACAGCGGGTTTGAAAAATGCTATCCGGCTCGCCGTCGACGAGGAAGATGCGCCGCCGCTCGTCGTCCACATCGTTCCAGCGCCGGCGGGCCTCCTGCAGCCGCTCCTGCCAGCGCTCGCGCGCCTCGTTGCGCGGCGTCTCCGGATACGGATCGCGCACCTGCCAGAAGCGCTGGATGAACGCCTGGCGGTCCGCGTCCTGGGTGAGACCGAGGAAGACTTCGCGCTCCCGCGGCGTGATCAGCGAATCCACCTCGCTCAGCCAGGCCTGGGGATCGACTTGTGCGTGAATCGGCGGCGTGAAGAACGCAAGGATGAAAAGGAATGAAAGGAATCGAGAAAACCGAAGAGTCATGCCGCACCCTCCTTGACGGGTGTCGACGGACGACATCTCCGGTTTTCTCTTCACCCGCCCGCGCAGACGCGCAGCAAGAGGCGTGCCGAAAATCGCCTACCCTGCCGGCTTCACCTCCTTCGGGGGACCGTCCAGCTCTTCGATCAACGCGTCCGAAGCCGGGCGCTCCTTCTTCAATCTCTGCGCCACGCGCTCGGCTTCGCGGAGGACGCGCAGCGCGTTGAGGCCGGCCAGCTTCTTGACCTCCTCGCCGCTCCAGCCGCGGCGCAGCAGCTCGGCGAAGAGGGCGGGATAGTCGCCGACGTTCTCGAGGCCGAGCGGCACGCTGGTGATGCCGTCGAAGTCCGAGCCGATGCCGACGTGCTCGATGCCCGCCACTTTTCGGACGTGCTCGACGTGGTCCGCCACCTGCTCCAGCGTGGCGCGCGGCGCCGGCTGCTGCCGGCTCCAGTCCTCCAGCTCCCGCTTCACGCGCTCGGGATCCTCGGGATGGAGCGCCTTGAGCCGCGCCTCCTCGCCGTCGTGCTGAGCGTTCCAGGCCCGCACCTCCTCGGAGACGAAGGAGGGCACGAAGGTCACCATCACCACGCCGCCGTTTGCGGTGACGAGGCGCAGCACGTCGTCCGGCACGTTGCGGGGATGGTCGTCGAGGGCCCGCGCCGACGAATGGGAGAAGATCACCGGCGCCGCGGTCACGGCCAGGGCCTTCTTCATCGTCTCCGGCGCCACGTGCGAGAGGTCCACCAGCATGCCCAGGCGGTTCATCTCGCGCACCACTTCCTCGCCGAAGCGGGTGAGGCCGCCGTGCCGGGGCGCGTCGGTCGCCGAGTCGGCCCAGTCGGTGTTCTTCGAGTGCGTGATCGTCATGTAGCGGGCGCCGGCGGCGTAGAGCTGGCGCAGCGCCGCGAGCGAGTTGTGGATCGAGTGGCCGCCCTCCATGCCGATCAGCGAGGCGATGCGCCCGGCCTTGTGGATGCGCACCACGTCGTCGGCGGTGCGCGCGATCTCGAAGGTGTCGGGGTAACGCTCGGCCAGCCGGTGCACGTCGTCGATCTGCTCCAACGTGGCCTGCAGGGCGTCGGCGCCGAGGATCTCGACGGGCACGTAGACCGACCAGAACTGGCCGCCGACGCCGCCGCGGCGCAGGCGCGCGATGTCGGTGTGCAGCGGCGGCTCGAGCCGCGAGGTGTCGCCCCTGATGTCGATCTTCTCCAGGTGGTTCTGCACCCGCTTGCGGTACTCCCAGGCGAGGTCGTTGTGGCCGTCGACGAGCGGCACCTCGTCGAGCAGCTTGCGCGCCCGCGCGACCAGCGCCGGGTCGGGGGCCTGGTGCGCCGGCGGTGCCGCGCCCGCGGCCGTGACCGCCAGCGCCATGCAGAGCCAACAGAAACTCCATCGCATGATCTCGCCTCCTCCTTCCCGATTTCGGACGGCGCCATTCTACGGTGACTCGCGATAGAGTGGACCCGGCGCCATCGTTTCAGGAAATGCCATGGACCATCCGACACCGTTCCGGCCCGAGGAACACGCCGTCTACGACCCGCGGAAGATGGGCAAGGCCACGCTCTTCCAGTCCGACCGCCTGCTGGTGGGACTGAACGCCTTCGAGCCCGGCCAGGAGCACCGGCTGCACGCCCACGCCGGCATGGACAAGGTCTACCACGTGCTCGCCGGCAGCGGCGTCTTCCTGCTCGAGGGGCGCGAGGCTCCCATGGCGGCGGGCACGACGCTCATCGCGCCCGAGGGAGTGCTGCACGGCATCCGCAACACCGGCGGCGAGCGCCTGCT
>DATBGJ010000113.1:0-6870 GCA_036558045.1 Thermoanaerobaculia bacterium | reverse complement strand
CTTGAGCTGGCGGCAGAGGACCCGGTGCAAGGCGGAAGCCCGTCGCCGCAGATCTTCGCGCCGCCGCAGTCCGCGCCTCGGCTCTCCCCGCCTTGACGGCGCGGAAGAGGGCGGCCACATAGGACCGCCCCTACGAGGATGTGATGGACGCACCGATGCGAGGTTACGGCTGGCAGGGATCCGCCGGCGAATGGTGCGTATCGCTGCCGACGCGCCGGTCCATCCAATTCAGCACGACGTCGTAGGCGGACTGGGCCTGGAGGTGCAGGTTGAGGTCGTGTCCCGCATTGGGGATCGCGACGGCTTCCGCGCAGGCGTCCGCCGGGTAGAAGCTCGGCTCGGCGTTGAGGCTGCCGGAGGCCGAGCAGGTCGGCGGATTGCAGAACGCCGCGTCGTAATCCCCGACCACCACGAGCACCGGCGCGTGGATCCCCGTTGACAAGCCGAGCACAGGGAAGGCCGTATCGAGCTCGGCCGTGGTGACCGTCTCCTTCGTCTGGTCGTCGAGGGCGATGACGAGGGAATCCGCGGAGGGCAGGTAATAGAAGATGTCGCGGTGGCCGGGCTGGCTGGTGAGATAGCCGTCCGGAATGCTCTGGCCCGCGAAGCGCGGATCGAGGCTCGCCGGGTAGAGCGTCGCCAGGGTCTCGCCCAGCACCGGCGTCACGGTGTGGGAGAGCCCGGTCAGCACGACGCCGTCCACGTCGCCATAAGTGGCGGCTTCCTGGATGGAGACCACGGAGCCGAGCGAGTGGCCGACGAGCGTCACGCGATCGGCGCGGATGCGGCCGAACGAGTGTACGACCAGATCGCCGCCGCGCAGCGCCTGCACGATCTGATGGACGACGTAGCCGTTGGAGGGAATGGTGACGTCCGCCGCCGGCGGCCGGTCGCTCTGGCCGATGCCGATGCGGTCGAGGTCGAGCACCGCATAGCCCGCGGCCGTGGCGCGGCGCACATAGGAGTAGGTCTCGGGCTGGAAGGGAAAGTCCCAGTAGAGATGGCTGTAGGTCGCACCGTGCAGCGTGATCTGGACCGTCTTGTGATGGATGCTGCCGCGCGAGCAGAGAACGCCGAACACGTTGTAGACGGTGGCGCCGCCCGGCGACAGGGTCACGGGAAAAGACAGCTCCTCACAGCGAAATCCACCCTGCTCCGCCCGCGCGCTGGACGGCAGGAACACGGCGACCGCGAGCGCACAGAGCAACGCGGCGGAAAACTTCGAGGCTGAACGGAATCTCATCGTTTTTTCTCCTTGCGTGGTGATGGTTGGCTCCGGAGCGAGGTGCTTCCCCGGCTCTGGAGATAACGAAGCACGTTCGCGAGTCCACTCATCTCGAAGGTGCGCCAGGCAGGCCAAGGCGGCATCCCCCGGCTACTCGTTCCCGAGAGTAGAATCTCGATCGCGATGACCCGCGAGCGCTGGCAGCAGCTCGAGGCGGTCCTCGATCGCAGCCTGGAGCTCACTCCCGCCGATCGGGCCGCCTACCTACAGGAGGCGTGCGCCGGGGACGCGGAGCTGCGTTCCGAGGTGGAGGCGCTGCTCTCCGCCGACGAGGAGGCCGGCGCGTTCCTCTCGCAGCCGGCCGGCGAGGTGGCCGCCGGACTGTTGGAGGAAGCCTTCGCCGACGCCCCGAACGCGGCGCCGCTGCCGGAGCAGATCGGTCCGTACCGCGTCGAGGAGCGCCTGGGGCGGGGCGGCATGGGAGAGGTCTACCGGGGTTTCGACAGCCGGCTCCATCGCCCGGTGGCGCTGAAACGGGTGCGCACCGCGGCGGGGAACGTGGAGCTGGCCCGCCATCGCTTCCAGCGCGAGGCCCGCGCCATGGCGCGGCTGAGCCACTCGGCCGTCGTCCAGGTGCACGACTGGGTGGAGGGCGCGGGCGAGGACTGGATCGTCATGGAGCTGGTGGACGGCCGGCCGCTGCGCGAGCTGCTGGCGGCAGGCCCTCTCGCGCCGGCCGAGGCCGTGCGCATCGGCCGCGGCATCGCCGCCGGTCTCGCCGCCGCCCATGGCGCCGGGTTGGTGCACCGCGATCTCAAGCTGGACAACGTCATGGTGACCCCCGCGGGCGAGGTCAAGATCCTCGACTTCGGCATCGCCCGGCCCCTCCCCGGCGAGGGGCAGGCCGGCGAGGATCCGGCCGCGCTCGCCCGGCTCACGCTGACCGGCAAGGTGGTGGGCACGGTGACCGCCATGTCGCCGGAGCAGGCGATGGGACTACCGGTGGACCATCGCTCGGATCTCTTCTCGCTCGGCTTGCTGCTCTACGAGCTGCTCACGGGAGAGTCGCCGTTTCGCGGCCGTAACTCGATGGAGACGCTCAGCCGCATCTGCAGCCTGAAGCAGGTGCCGGCAGGCCGGCTCCGGCCGGAGATACCGGCGGCCCTTTCCGATCTCGTCGAGCGCCTGCTGGCGAAGGACCCGGCGCAACGGCCGGCCAACGCCGAGGCGGTGATCGCCGTCCTCGATCGCGTGACCGCGAACCTCCCCGGCGAACGGACGACGGACGCCGGTCCGCAAGGAGCTGGAGATAGCGAGACCGCGGCGAAGTGGGCTTCGGGCGCCTGGCGGCGGCTCAGGAGATGGGGACCGGCGATCGCCGTGATCCTCGTGCTGACAGCCGGCGTTCTCTGGTTGCCGCCCGGGATCCGGCGCGCGGCGAGAGAGCGGCTTGCCGCGGCGAAAGTCGCCGAGCCCACGACTGCGTATGGGCACTATCAGCAGGGGATGGCGGCCCTGGAGCGCTTCTATCGCCCGGGGAACATCGATCGGGCCCGCCAGAGCTTCGAGGCCGCCCGCGCGCTGCAGGAGAACTACGCTCCGGCCTACGCGGGTCTCGCGCAGGTGTATTGGCGCAAGTATCTCGCGGAGAAGGACCGGGCTTACTTGGATCAAGCGCGCGGCAACGCCGAGCACGCCCTGGAGCTGGACCAGCAGCTCACCGAGGCCCAGGTGAGCCGCGGCCTGATCCGGCTGGCGCAAGGAGAAAGCGAGGTGGCGCGGCAGGATTTCAAAGACGTTCTCGAGCTGGATCCCGCCAACGCCGATGCCCATCGAGGGATGGGCGATCTCCACGCTGCCGCCGGCGATTCGGAGGCGGCCGAGAAGGAGTACCGCGAGGCCATCGAGCTGCGGCCCGGCGATCTGGATCTGCACAGCCAACTCGGCAAGCTCTACTTCCACCTCGGAAGCTACAGCGAAGCCGAGGCCGAGTTCCGGCGCGTCACCGAGCTGGATCCGGAGGAGTACTCCGGCCACAAGAATCTCGGCGCCGTCTATCACATGCAGGGCCGCTACCCGGAGGCGGTGAAGGCCTATCAGACGGCGCTGAAGATCAAGCCCGACGCCCGCGTCTATACCAATCTCGGCACCGCGTACTTCTTCCAGGGCCTCTATACGCAGGCTCGCGACGCCTTCGAGAAGGCCGTCAAGCTGGGGCCCAACGACTATCAAGCCTGGGGCAACTTGGGCGATGCCTACCGTTGGACCCACGAGGCCGCGAAGGCGGATGACGCTTTCCGGACGGCGATCAACCTGCTGAAGGAGGAGCTCAGGAAGACGCCGGAGAGCCCGACGCTACACTCGCTGTTCGCCAACTACCGGGCCAAGCGGGGCGACCGGAAGGGAGCCCTGGAGGAGCTGCGGCAATTCGACAAGCTGGAGCGCAAGGACGCCGACAGTCTTTTCAACGCCACCCGCGCCGCCGAGATCGCCGGCGCGCGGGATCTGGCGCTCGCCTATCTGCATCAGGCCCTCGCCGTCCATTACTCTCTGGAGGAGATCCGCAAGGAGCCCGAGCTCATCGAGCTGCGCAAGGATCCGCGCTTCAACAGTCTGGTGGCGCAGGTGGAAGAGGAGCCCGCTCGGACGGCCGCCGGGCGGACTCCGTGATAACGCCGCGCTGACCTTCGGCTGCGGCGCGTCACCGGTTTATACCGGTGGGACCGTCGACGTTCACGTTGGCGGGCGGGGCTGGCGGAGGAGGAGGTGGCTCCTCCGTCGCGTTCACCGGCTGATTCGGGACCAAATCATCGAGACTCAGCGCTCCGTCCGCTTCCAAAGCCGTGAATCCGCTCATGGTGATCTCCTTTATGGCGGTGAAGAGCCAGACGCTTGACTCTTCCCCTTCATCGAGGTGAACGGAGAATCGCCGCAAAAGCGGACATCAAGTTTTCGGTCGGGTCAGCTCGCGGAAAAGGAAGGCCCGCGCCTTGCGCCAATCGCGCCGCAGAGTGCGGTCGGAGGTGCCCAGCGCCTCGGCGGTCTCCTCCTCGGTCAGTCCGGCGAAAAAGCGCAGCTCCACCATGCGGCTCAGACGCTCGTCGAGAGCCGCCAGCGACGTGAGGGCCTCGTCGAGGGCGAGGACGTCGACGGCGTCCATCTCCAGCCCGCCTTCGCCCAGCCGCGACTCGGCGAAGGTGACTCGCAGGTCCGCGCCGCCGCGCTTGCAGGCGGCGCGCCGGCGCGCGGCGTCGACGAGGATGTGGCGCATGGCCATGCCGGCGATGGAAAGGAAGTGTTTGCGGTCGTGCCAGACGGCGCCGGTGCGTTCGACCATCCGGAGATAGGCCTCGTGGACGAGACCGGTGGTGTCGATCGTCTGTCCGGGGCTCCAATGCCGGAGCTGCCGCCGGGCCACGGCGTGCAGCTCCTCGTAGACCAGGGAGATCAGACGGTCGAGGGCGCCGCGGTCTCCCCGGCGCGCCGCCGCCAGGAGCTCCGTGACTTCCCCGGCGGAGGTCGGGCTAATGGTGCTCTCGGGCACTTCCGTGTCGATCACTCGGGATGAGGGTTACGGTTTGAGAGTACCTTTTTTTGCGGGTGGCGGGCAAACGGCGGGGCCCTTCTCCCGGCGTTGACCCCGCTTCCGAATCGCCTGTAGAGTCGCAGCATTCTCAAAAGGGAGGTCTCGATGTCGCGGCAGAAGACGGCTTACCTTGTCTTGTGTGCTTTCCTCTTGTTCCTCTTGCCGCACGCCGCCGCGGCCGCCGCGGGGTGCGGGGCGCTGCCCGAGTGGTTCACCGGCGTCCCGTCGATCCCCACGTTCGAACCGCGCAACACATGCCAGTTCCAGCAGTGGGCCTGGCAGGCCTTTCTGGCCCTGCTGCAGACGGACGGCAGCCAGCAGACACCCCTCTACTTCACCTGGCCGCTGCCGAAGAACTCGATCTACGACCTCTACTGCGAACGGGTGTGCCACAGCGACGCCCGGCTGCCACCGAACCCCTGCAACCCGCCGACCCAGAAGGAGTTCGTCAACGCCACCACGCAGCCGGGATTCGTCTCCCCCACCACCTCCGGCGAGCTGATCGATCAGGCCGGCAAGCCGGTCTACTTCACATCGCACGTGAGCCCCGAATGGGTAGACTTCATCACCCGCCGGCAGCTCTACGACAACAAGGTCCTGGAGAGCGCCAATCCTCATCTCGCGTTCCGCGCCGGCGCGTTCGAGATCAAGACCTCCTGGCGGTTCACCAGCGGCATGAGCCCGGCGGAGAAAGCGCAGTACTACACCACCACCGCCTGCGTGGCCCCGGAGGACCACTCGACGCCCTTCCCGGCGGAGCTCGCGCTGGTGGGCTTCCACATCACCGGCGGCGCTCCCGGCCATCCCGAGCTCCTCTGGGCGACCTTCGAGCACGCCCGCAACGCGCCGGACTGCGACGCCACGCCGGCGCCGGGCAAGTGGTCGTTCTACGACGGCAAGACGAACTGCCGGACCCAGGAGTGCAATCAGCCGAACCCGAAAGGCGGCAGCGATCCGGTCAACGTCTGCCGCAAGCTCTCCTACGGCGGCGCGAGCCCGCAGACCGCCCACCAGATCGCCGGCCTCAACGAGGAGGTCCACAACCGGTTGCCGCGCGAGTCGAAATGGCGCTTCTACGATCTGATCGGCACCGTCTGGGGGAACGACCCGCGGCCGCAGTGCCTGGAGGCGGACAGTCCCGTGCCGTGCGACATCCCGCCTGCGGCGGACACGTCGACGTTCAACCTGCAGGAGCCCTCGGGCTCACCGCTGCTCTCCAACACCAGCCTGGAGACGTTCAAACAGAACGTCAGTTGCTTCGGCTGCCACAACGCTCAGTTCCCCGGAGAGTTCGCCTCGATCGCCGGTGGCTCGCCGGCGATCTTCCAGAACAAGAATCTCTTCGCGAGCCACGTCGTCCTGTTCTCCATCTTCTTCGCGGCGGACGAGTGCGCGCAGGTTTGCCCCAACCCGGCCGGGCTGGCAGGCAAGAGCAAGAGGTGACGGACGGTTCTCTCGTCTCTCCGGTGAGGGCCCGGGCACGTTTTCGCCACCTGGGGTGTCTAAGCAGGTGGACGGCCCATGCTCGGACCGCCCAGGGAGGAGAGATCCCATGTCACGCACCGTCCCGCTGCTTGGCCTGCTCGCCCTCGCCGCCATCGGGCTCGCCGCCGGTTCCGCCGTAGACAGGAAGACGTCCGCTGCATCGAGGCCCGGCTCCCCCGCCGCCGGCATCGCCCGCGCTTCGTTCCAGTTCCCGAAGGCTCTCGCCGAGCCGCCGGAAGCCGAGCCGGCGGCGCCGATCAGCCTCACCGCCTCGGACGGCACCGGGCTCGCCCTGGCGGCGCTCGAAGCGGACGGCGTCCTCGAGCCGCCGCTCGCCTTCACCGAGCTGCACCTGACCTTCGAGAATCCGCGCGACCGGACGATCGAGGGCCGCTTCCGCATCGCGCTGCCGCCGGGCGCGGCGCTCTCGCGCTTCGCCATGAGGCTCGGCGACGTCTGGCAGGAGGGCGAAGTGGTGGAACGCCAGCGCGCCCGCCAGGCCTACGAGGATTTCCTCCATCGCCGGCAGGACCCGGCGCTGCTCGAACAGGAAGCGGGCAATGAGTTCTCGGCG
>DATBGJ010000112.1:0-4485 GCA_036558045.1 Thermoanaerobaculia bacterium | reverse complement strand
CAGGACCCGGCGTGCGGCATGGCCCGCTGGGGCGTGGCCATGACCTGGTACCATCCGATCTGGGCGCCGCCCACTCCTGCGGAGCTCGCCGCCGGCCGCGCCGCCGCCGAGGAGGCGGCGCGCGTCGGAGCGAAGAGCGAGCGCGAGCAGGGCTTCATCGCGGCCATCGGCGCCTTCTACCGGGACTCCGACAAGCTCGATCACCGCACGCGCGCGCTGGCCTACAAGGCGGGCATGGAGAAGGTCGCCGCCGCCTTCCCCGACGACGACGAAGCGGCCCTCTTCTACGCCCTCTCGCTCCTCGGCACCGCGCCGCCCACGGACACGACGTACGCCAACCAGAAGAAGGCGGCGGAGATCGCCAACCGCCTGCTGCCGAAGCATCCCGATCATCCGGGCATCCTGCACTACGTCATCCACTCCTTCGACTACCCGGAGCTCGCCTCCCTCGCGTTGCCGGCGGCGCGGGCCTACTCGAAAGTCGCGCCCTCCTCGCCGCACGCGCTGCACATGCCGTCGCACATCTTCACCCGGCTCGGCCTGTGGCAGGAATCGATCGCTTCCAACCTCGCGTCCGCCGCGGCGGCGAAGGCACAGATGGCCCGCGCTCATCCCGGCGCCACCTCCTTCGACGATCTTCACGCGCTCGACTATCTGGAGTACGCCTATCTCCAACTCGGCGACGACCGCAAGGCGCGCGAGGTGCTCGAGGAGGTGGCGAAGGCCTCCCGCTTCGACGAGGCGAACTTCGCCGCCGGCTATTCCGTGGTGGCCGTGCCGGCGCGCTACGCGCTGGAGCGGCGCGACTGGAAAGCCGCGGCGGCGCTTGCGCCGCCCGCGGCGGAGCTTCCCTGGGAGCGCTTCTCCTATGCCCGCGGGATCACGTCCCTCACCAACGTCATTGGCGCCGCGCGCCTCGGAGAGCTGGAGCGCGCGCGCAAGGGTCTGGCCGATCTGGAGTCGCTCCACGCCGCCCTGGTCAAGGAGCCGCCCGCGGGACCTTACGACTGGGCGGGGAACGTCGAGGCGATGCGCCTCGCCGCCGGCGGCTGGGTGGCTTTCGCCGAGGGCCGCAAGGAGGAGGCGGTGAAGCTCCTCACCGCCGCGGCGGACAAGGAGGACGCGGTCGGCAAGCATCCGGTGACGCCGGGAGCGGTGCTGCCGGCGCGCGAGCAGCTCGGCGATCTCCTGCTCGAGCTGGGCAAGCCGCGGGAGGCCCTCGCGGCCTACGAAGCCTCTCTCGCCAATGCACCGAAGCGTTTCAACGGCCTCGCCGGCGCCGCCCGCGCCGCCGAGTTGGCCGGCGAGCCGGCGCGCGCCCGCGGCTTCTACCAGGAGCTGCTCGCTCTCTGCGGCGCCGGATGCGAGCGTCCCGAGATCGGACGGGCGAAGGCCGTGGTCAGCGGCCGCTAGAATAGCCTCCGCCATGCTCCTCTACCGCACCGCTCCCGAAGGCTTCTGGGCCGTGGCGGAGTCCGCGTCGGACACCGCGTTGCGCCTCCTCTATTCCGATCCGTACGAGACCCTCTCCGGCGGCTGGGAGTACGGCAAGGAGATCCCGTGCGAGGAAACCCCGCTGCTGATGCCGGTCGCCCCGAGCAAGATCGTCTGCGTGGGCCGCAACTACCTCGAGCACGCCAGGGAGCTGAACCATCCGATGCCGGAGGAGCCGCTGCTGTTCCTCAAGGCGCCGTCGTCGCTGATCGGTCCCAACGCGCCGATCGTGCTGCCGCCGGAGAGCGAGCGGGTGGAGCACGAGGGCGAGATCGCCATCGTGCTGCGCAGCCGCCTGAGCCGGGGCGCCACGGCGGAGGAGGTGCGCGGCGCCGTGCTCGGCATCACCTGCGCCAACGACGTCACCGCCCGCGATCTGCAGCGCAAGGACGCCGTCTTCGCCCGCTCCAAGTCGTTCGACACCTTCTGTCCGGTGGGTCCGGCGATCCGTGTGGATGGGGACCTGGAAGACCTCGAAGTCGTCACCCGCGTCAACGGCGCCGAGCGCCAGCGCGGCCATACCCGCGACATGGCCTTCGGCATCGTCGACCTGCTGCTCTACGCCTCGCGCATGATGACGCTCGAGCCGGGAGACCTCCTCCTCACCGGCACGCCAGCGGGCGTCGGGCCGCTCCTCGACGGGGACCGGGTGGAGGTGGAAGTCTCGGGCGTCGGCGCGCTGGTGAATCCGGTGGAGGCGTGGCGGGGCTAGGCCAACGCCTTCCACGGAAACAGCACCAGCGCCGCCAGCAGCAGCAGGTGCACGCCCCCCTTGAAGGCGAAGCCCGCGAAGAGCAGGGCGAGCCAGGAGCTGAACAGCAGCAGTGCGAGAATCGTGCGCAGCGTCGGGGAACGCATCGCCGGCAAGCTATCACGGGGGCCGGATCGGAGTATCCTCAATCCATGATCGCGGCCGTCACCTTCGACGTCACCTTCACCCTGCTCCACGTGCCGCGGCTGGGCGCCATCTACGCCGAGGTGCTCCGCCGGCACGGCGTCGCCATCGACGCGGAGGCGGCAGAGCGCCTGTTCGCCACGGTCTGGCAGGAGCTCGCGTGCAGCGCCGATCCGGGGCACGACCGCTTCAGCGCTCATCCGGAGGGCGAGCGCGGCTGGTGGCGGCGGCTGCTGGAGCGGATGTGCGAGCTGCGGGGCGCGCCGCCGCCCTCCCGCTTCGCCGCGGCGGAGCTCTTCCACCGCTTCGGCACCGCCGAGCCCTATGAGGTCTACGCGGAGGTCCCGGGCGCGCTCGCCAGGCTGCGCGAAGAAGGCCTACGGCTCGGGGTGATCGGCAACTGGGACCACCGGCTCCCCGGCGTCCTCGAGGCGGTGGGCCTCGCCCGTTTCTTCCACGCCGTCGTCTACTCCAGCAAGGCCGGAATGGAGAAGCCCGACGCGCGGATCTTCCACCAGGCAGCCTCGGAGCTCGGCGTCGAGCCGGGCGCCATGCTGCACGTCGGCGACGGCCGGCTGGAGGACGTCGAGGGCGCCGTGGCCGCCGGCCTGCGGGCCCTCCATATCGCCCGCAACTCGGGCGGCGGCGATCTGGCCGACCTCGCCCGTCTGCCGGACGTGCTGGCGGCGGAGAGAGCGGGCCGCGCCGGACGGCAATGGGCGGGGCGTGTGCTAGACTTCTGAAGAGCGGCGTACCCCATGAAAATCTCCACCAAGGGCGAGTACGGCATCCGGGCGATGCTCTACATCGCCATGCATGGCAACGAGGGGCCGGTCACCAGCCATGAGATCGCGCGGCACCAGGGCATTCCCGAGCCCTACCTGCGCCAGATCCTTGCCTTGCTCTCCAAGGACCGGCTGATCCACTCGAACCGCGGCCCCGCGGGCGGCCACATCCTCGGCCGGCCGGCCAACCGGATCTCCCTGCGGGACGTCCTCATCACGCTGGAGGGACAGACGACCGGGATCGACCAGATCCTGGCGCTTCCCTGTACCATCGACGTCGGCACCGAGCACTGCGTCATCCGCGAGGTCTTCCTCGAGATCAAGCAAGCCGTCGAACGCATCCTCTCCACGACCACTCTCGAAGTCCTGGTGAACCGCCAGCGCGAGATCCTGACGCGCCGGGTCCTGGTGCCGCTCGACCTTCCCGAGTCCGTCGCGGCGCTGTTGCCGGTGATCCACGAATAGACCCCCCGAAACGAGCTTGTGAAAAATCGCACAAGCGTGTTAGACTCCGCCCGCGCCCCGGGAAGGGAGAGCGGTGTTCGAGGGCGGTTCCGGTGCGCTCAAGATGTCTGAAGAACCGACGTCCAGGAGCAGTTGGGCCAAGCTGTCTGGCATCGGCGTCGAGCTCGTTGCGGCGGTCGCGGGCTTCACCTTGGTCGGCTATGCGTGGGACCGGCATTTCGGTACCCGCTGGGGTGTTCTGATCGGGGCTCTGCTGGGACTGGTGGGCGGCATGTACAACGTGATCCGCCAGTCGCTGGCGGCCGTCAGGGAGACCGATCCCAGGACCAAGACAACGCAGGGCGACGAGGAGCGATGAGCGACGCCCGATCGCCGGCCGCGGAGTATCTGCGGTTCCTGGCCTGGTCGGTCGGAGTGGGCGCCGCGCTCGTCGTACTAGGATACGCGCCGACCAAGCGGCTGGGAGGCGAGGACGCGCTGCCGGCGATGATCGCCGGGTGCGTCATCGGCGTCCTGGCCTCGGCGGCGGGAGCGGTGCCGGTGGCGCTCGGCCGGCGGCCGGGCGCGCGGACGGCGCCCCTGCAAGGCATGCTGGCCTCGATGGTGGCGCGCCTGGCGGCCGTCCTGGTGCTGGGACTGGCGGTGGGGCTCGCCGGATGGTTCGAGGCCCGCCCCCTGCTGCTCTGGATCGGTCTGGGCTACATGGCGCAGTTGGCGCTCGACGTTTGGTACGTGGTGCGAGGAGTCTGATTTCCTCCGGGAGACGGCAAGGATGTTCATCGCGGTCATGACAGAGAATCCGCTCGAGCACATCGTGCGGCATCCGATGATCCAGCGCGGCGGCTT
>DATBGJ010000111.1:0-6861 GCA_036558045.1 Thermoanaerobaculia bacterium | reverse complement strand
GAGATCTACATGACGGCCACCCAGATCCTCTCCGGCCAGGGCGGCTGGCCGAACTCGGTGTTCCTCACGCCGCAGCTCAAGCCCTTCTACGCCGGCACCTACTTTCCGCCGGAGGACCGCTACGGCCGGCCCGGCTTCCGCCACGTCCTGGAGGACCTCGCCGCCGCCTGGCGCGAGCGCCGGGGAGACGTCGAGGAGCAGGCGGAGGAGATGGCGCGCGCGATGGGGCGCTATCTGGAGGAGCGGGCGCAGCCCACGCCGGAGCCGCCGAGCGGCGCCGCGGCCCTGCGCGCCCTCGAATCCCTCGCCCGGCGCTGCGACCGCGAATGGGGCGGCTTCGGCGGCGCGCCCAAGTTCCCGTCGCCTTCGAACCTCTATTTCCTGCTCGCCCTTGCCGATGAGAAACCCGAAGCGGGGGAGATGCTCGCCGCCACGCTCGACCACATGGCGCGCGGCGGCATCTACGACCAGCTCGGCGGCGGCTTCCACCGCTACGCCACGGACCGCGAGTGGAAGGTCCCGCATTTCGAGAAGATGCTCTACGACAACGGTCTGCTCCTGGAGCTCTACGCCCGCGAGCACGCCCGCACCGGAGACCCGCAGGCGGCGCGCGTCGTCCGCGACACGGCGGAGTGGATCGACGGGGAGATGACCTCGCCCGAGGGGGCCTTCTGGAGCGCCATCGACGCCGAGACCCATGGCCACGAGGGGGCGTTCTACGTCTGGACGCGGGAAGAGCTGCTCGCAGCGCTGGGCGAGGAGGATTTCGCCTTTCTCGCTCCCCTCCTGGGCTTCGAGGGTCCGCCTTTCTTCGAGGGCAATCACTATGTGCTCCATCTCCCAGAGCGGTTGGAGGAGGTGGCGCGGCGGCGGCGAATGGACCCGGAAGATCTGTTGCGGGAGGTGGCCGGTGCCCGGGTCAAGCTCTTCCTCGCCCGTATTCTGCGGGAGAAGCCGCTCACCGACGACAAGATCCTCGCGGATTGGAACGGCATGGTGATCGCCGGCCTCGCGGTGGCGGGGAAGCTGTTGAACGAGCCGTCGTTCATCGAGCGGGCAGGCCGGGCGGCGGACTTCATCCTCGGCACGATGCGGCCCGCCGGGGGGCCACTGCTCCATGCCTGGCGGCAGGGGCAGGGCCGCATCCCGGCCTATCTCTCGGATTACGCCTGGCTCGTCCGCGGCCTCCTCGCCCTCCACGAAGCCACGGGGGAGGAGCGCTGGCTGCGCGCCGCCGAGGATCTGACGATGGAGCAGGTGAAGCGGCTGCGCGATCCCAGCGGCGGCTTCTTCGTGGCGGGAGCGAGCGCGGACGTGCTCTTCCGCAGCAAGGAGATCTTCGACGGCGCGACGCCCTCGGCCAACGCCGTGGCGGTGCTCAATCTCCTCGACCTCGCCGAGCGCACCGGGGATCTCGGCTGGCGGGCCGAGGCGCGCATGGCCCTGTGCGCCTTCGGGCACGTCATCGAGAGCCATCCCGACGCCGTGCGCATGCTGGTGACGGCGCTCCGCCGCTACCACGAGATCGGCGGCGGTCCCGAGGAGGCGGACGCCACGTACGACGAGTCGCGGGCGGCCCGCGAGCGCAGCGCCGAGGCGGCCGGGGTGAGCAAGCTGGAGCACGAAGCGGAGAGGGTGGTGACGCCGCACCTGACCTGGGACGGCGAAGCCGCCGCGGGCTGGCACGCCTTCCGTCTCGTCCTCGACATCGCGCCGGGCTGGCACCTGCAGGCGAACCCCTCCACCGAGGAATACCTCGTGGCGACCGAGGTGAAGGCGGAAAGAGACTGCCAGGTGCGGGACCTCCGCTACCCCGCCGGCGAGCCGTTGCCGTCGCGTTTCTCGCAGCAGCCGATCGCGGTCTACAGCGGGCGCGTGGAGATCACCGGCGAGGCCTCCGGGACGCGTCGGCTGTCGCTTACGTATCAGCCTTGCGACGAGGAGCGGTGTTTGCCGCCGGTGATGAGGAGGATCACGGGCGCGTAGGTGGTTGGGGCGGTTTGCGATCTCCTCGGAACGTGGTTGGCGATCCCCCCTTGCTATACTGCACCCCGAGATGTCCCGTAACCCCAATCCCTCCCGCCTTTCCCGCTCCGCGGCCCTGGCGTTCCTGATGCTCGGCGCGGTGGGCCTCGTCGTGCCCATGCTGGCCGCGGCTCCCGCTTCAGGCGCCGGCGAGGTGCTGGTGGTGCGGGTCAAATCGGCGATCCATCCCGTGTCGGCGGAGCTCATCGAGGACGCCGTGCGGGAGGCGGACCGCACGCGGGCGGCGGCCCTGGTGATCGAGCTGGATACGGGAGGTGGATTGCTGACCTCCACGCGCGACATCACCACCGCCATCCTGGGAGCGCGCACGCCGGTGGCGGTCTACGTGGCGCCCAGCGGCGCGCAGGCGGCCTCGGCCGGTTTCTTCATCCTCATGTCGGCCGACGTGGCGGCCATGGCGCCGGGGACCAACGCGGGCGCGGCGCATCCGGTGGGCAACGAGGGAGGAGACATCCCCGGAGTCCTGGGCGAGAAGGTGGAGCAGGACGCGGCGGCCAACATCCGCTCGCTCGCCGCGCGCAACGGCCGCAACGCCGCGCTCGCCGAGGAGGCGGTGGTGAAGAGCCGCTCGTTCACCGCCCAGGAGGCGCTGGAAGGAAAACTGATCGATCTCGTCGCGCCGGACCTCGCCAGCCTCGTGCGCGCCCTCGACGGCCGGACCGTCAAGCGCGGCGATGCCACCGCGGTCATCCGCACCGCCGGGGCCGAGATGCGGCGGCTCGAGATCTCGCCGCTGCGCGAGCTGCTCGGCGTGCTCGCCGATCCCAACGTCACCTATCTGCTCTTCGGCCTCGGCTGGCTCGGGCTGCTCTTCGAGCTGATGCACCCGGGCGCCATCCTGCCCGGCGTGGTGGGAGCGCTCTGCCTGATCCTCTCCTTCTACGGGCTCTCCGTGCTGCCGGTCAACTACGCGGGCCTGGCGCTGATCTTTCTCGCCATCGTCCTCTTCATCCTGGAGATCAAGGTCACGAGCTATGGCATGCTGACCGTCGCGGGCGTGATCAGCCTGGTGCTGGGATCGCTCATGCTGTTCAAGACGCCGGAGCCGGCCCTGCGGGTGAGCGTGCAATTGATCGCGATGCTTTCGACCTTCACGCTGCTGGTGGTGGGATTCCTCGCCTTCATGGCGTTGCGCGCCCAGCGCACGCCGGTGCGCACGGGAATGGAAGGGCTGCTGCATGAGATCGGCACCGCCCGCTCGCCGTTGAATCCGCGCGGCAAGGTCTTCGTCCACGGCGAGATCTGGGACGCGGTGGCCGAGGAGCCGGTGGCGATGGGGGAGCCCGTCGAGGTGACGGCCGTGCGCAATCTGACTCTGGCGGTACGCCGCCGCCAGGATTCGTTCGTGTAAAGGGGCTGCGCGATGAGCTACGGATGGATCGCCGTCGTCTTCATAGCGGTATTCCTCTTCTTCCGCTGGGTCAACATCCTCCGCGAGTACGAGCGGGCGGTGACCTTCTGGCTCGGCCGCCTGTCGCCGCATCCGAAGGGGCCCGGCCTCGTCCTCATCTTCTGGCCGTTCGAGGTGATGATCAAAGTCTCCCTGCAGACGGAAGCCTTCGAGGTGCCGCCGCAGGACGTCATCACGCGCGACAACGTGTCGGTGAAAGTGAACGCGATCATCTACATGCGCGTCATCGATCCGGCGAAGGCGATCGTCGAGGTGACCAATTACCGCTATGCCACCAGCCAGCTCGCCCAGACGACGCTGCGCTCGGTGCTCGGCCAGGCCGAGTTGGACGACCTGCTCGCCGAGCGCGACAAGCTGAATCTGCAGCTCCAGGAGATCATCGACCGCCATACGGTGCCCTGGGGAATCAAGGTGGCGCTGGTGGAAGTCAAGAACGTCGACCTGCCGCCGGACATGCAGCGGGCGATGGCGCGGCAGGCCGAGGCCGAGCGCGAGAAGCGGGCGAAGATCATCCACGCCGACGGCGAGCTGCAGGCCTCGGTGAAACTGGCCGAGGCGGCCAACATCGTCTCCACGAACCCCGTGACCCTGCAGCTCCGCTACCTGCAGACGCTCACCGAGGTCTCGGCGGAGAAGAACTCGACGATCATCTTCCCCTTCCCCATCGACCTGGTAAAGATGTTCATGAAAAACGAGTAGGGGAGTTGAACCGACGTGGCTGAATCGCACGAGCCGAGCTATTACGAGATCGCGCTGACCAACCGTCAGGTGATCGTCGCCTTCGTCATCCTCCTGGTCTGCCTGCTCTCGGCGTTCTTCTCCGGCGTGTGGATCGGCCGCGAGAGCGCGGCGCGCACCGCCGAGGAGCAGGTGGTCCGCAACACGCCGCCCGCGCAGCCGAAGGAGGGGCAGAACCTCGAGGAGCTGGAGTTCTTCGACTCCCGCAACAAGAAGAACGGCAAGGACCGCGAGGAGACTCCGGCCTCGCAGACCGCGGCCGACACCACCTTGCTGGAGGACTTGGGCGGCAGCGAGCCCGCTCCCGAGACGACCGTGCCGCCGCCGGGGGACGAGCCAGCGGCGCAGCCGGATTCCCAGGCCCGGCAGGCCGACGAAGCCGCCGCCGAGGCAACCGGGACCACCACGGACAACGAGACGCCGGCGGAGCGGCGGCGCAAGCGCCGGGAGCAGCAGGCGGCGGCGCAGAGGGCGGCACAGGCCGCCGCCGAGCCCGCCATTCCCAAGGGTTCGGTGGTGATCCAGGTCTTCTCCTCCGCGGACCAGAGCCAGGCGGACCGCATCCGCAACCGCCTCGCCGGCGGCGGCTATCAGGCCTATCTTTCGCCCGTCGAAGTCGGCGGCCACACCATGTACCGCGTGCGCCTCGGCCCCTTCAAATCACGCGACGAAGCGCAGAAGACGGCCGAGAAGGTGCGCAAGGGATACAAGCTGGATACTTGGGTGACGGAGTAGGGGGGAAGCCTGGTCCAGAGCTTTCTTGGACGTTGGAGGGTTCTGCCCTTCGAAGCCTCACCCCCTGTCCCCCTCTCCCTGACGGGCGAGGGGGGACGTTTCCGAACCGACTTTGTCAATAGGATGATAGGTGGGTCTCGGCAATGCCCCTGGACTGCGTCCCCCCTCGCCCGTCAGGGAGAGGGGGACAGGGAGTGAGGTCTCGGAGGGCATGCTCCTTCCTCCGCCACCGCCCCCCTGAACCAAGATCCCGCCCATGAATCGCCCCGCTCTCCGCTACGCCCTCGCCGCCGCCTCCGGCATCCTCTGGGGCCTCTGCTTCAGCCGCGAGCCGTACTCCGTCGCCTCGTGGATCGCGCTCGCGCCGTTCATCCTGCTGCTCTCCGCGCCGCGCACAGCCCTGCTCGGCTGGGTCCACGGCCTGGCGGCCTGGATGACCGGCCTCTATTGGATCGTGCCGACGCTGCAGACGTACGGCGGCATGCCTCGGGCGTTGGGGATCGTCCTGACCGGCTTGCTGGCCGCTTATCTCGCCCTCTTCCACGCCGCCTTCGCAGGCTTGAGCGCGCCGATCTGGCGGCGATGGGGCTTCGCGCGCCTCTTCGTGCTGCCCGCTCTGTGGGTGGCCCTGGAGTGGTTGCGCACGTATCTCGGCGGCGGCTTTCCGTGGAACCTCGCCGCCTATGCCTGGGTGGACGTGCCCGGCGCGTTGCCGCTCTCGGCGTTCATCGGGGCCTACGGCGTCTCGTTCCTCGTCCTGCTCGCCGGCACGGCGGTGGCGGCCGCGGTGCAGACGCGGCGCTGGGAACCTGCGGCGGTGGGGCTGCTCGTGCCGCTCTTCCTGTTGCCGCTCGCCGGCCGGTGGAGCATGCGGCGCGAGGCGATCGAGATCCGCGAGGCCGGCGGACCGGGCCGGCCGGTACGGCTGCTGCAGCCGAACATCCCCAACCTCGTCTCCTTCGAGTCGGCGGCGGTGCTGCGCAACTACCGCAAGGTGATCGACATGTCGTTCGACAACTGCCAGCCGGGCTCGCTGGTGGTGTGGCCCGAGAGCGCCGCCTGGCCGTTCCTCTTCGGTCGCGATCCGCGGCTCGACGCGGACCTCGCCATGATGGTGGACCGCGGCTGCACCGTGCTCTTCAACTCCAGCCATCCTATCGGCGACTCCTTCTACAACTCCGCCTATCTCCTCTCCGCTTCGCAACCCGTGGCGCGCTACGACAAGCGCCACCTGGTGCCGTTCGGCGAATACGTGCCCTTCCGCGGCGTCTTCGGTTGGATGGACAAGCTGGCGCGCAACGCCGGCGAGTTCCGGCCGGCGGACGAGACGGTCCTCCTGCCCTGGGCCGGCGAGAAGATCGGCATGTCCATCTGCTACGAGGTGGTCTTCCCCTCGGAGGTCGCGGATCTCGTGCGGGCCGGAGCGACGATCCTGGTGACGATCACCAACGACGCCTGGTACGGCGACACCTCGGCGCCCTGGCAGCATTTCCGGGCGGCCCGCTTCCGCGCCGCGGAGAACCGCCGGCCGTTGCTGCGCGCGGCGATCACCGGCGTCTCGGCCTACGTGGCTCCCGACGGCTCGGTGCGCGGCCATCTCGGCGTCTTCCGCGAAGGGGTGATCAGCGCCCGGGTGCTCGGGCTGCGGGGCTTCACGGTCTATACCCGTTGCCCGTGGCTCGTGCCGCTGCTCTGCACCCTGGCGGCGGCGGTCGTAACCCTTCGCGTGCGAAGGCGGCCGCATCTTGCATCACGACCAGCCCGTCGCGCATGATGCGAGAGCCGCTTCTTGCTGGGCGCCTATTCTACGTGCCGGCAAAATAAGGACTTACCGTTACTGGGACCATGAAGTGGTCCCACATGCCCAAGGCGTGGGCCCTGTGGCCCAAGGCATGGGCCGGTGGGCCCAAGACGTGGTCCCGTGGGCCCAA
>DATBGJ010000110.1:0-4012 GCA_036558045.1 Thermoanaerobaculia bacterium | reverse complement strand
CCGTCGGCGCGGCCGTGGCGGCGGGCCGGGCGGGAGCCGCCGCGGTCCTGTCGGTTCCGGCCGCGAAGGCGACGGCCGCGCCCTTCGCTCCGCCCGATCCCGTGGACGCCGCCGTCTTCCCGCTCGCCGTCCGCAGGATCGCCATCGACGCCGGCCACGGCGGCGGCAGCACCGGCACCCACACGCCTGACGGCCTGATGGAGAAGGACCTCACCCTGGACATCGCGCAACGCCTGGAGCGCCTGTTGCAAAAGCAGTCCTTCCAGGTGGTGATGACGCGCGAGACGGACGCGGACCTCTCGCTGGAGCAGCGCGGCGCTCTGGCCAACCGGGAGGGAGCCGACATCTTCGTCTCCATCCACGTCAACTGGATCGACAACCGGCGCTCGCGCGGGGTGGAGACCTACTACCTGGGGCCGACCGACGATCCTTATCTGACCCGGTTGGCGGCCGCGGAGAACCGCGAGTCGGGTTACTCGATGGCCGACATGCGGCAGTTGCTCGAGCGCATCTACGCCGGCGTGCGGCAGGACAAATCCCGCCGCTTGGCCCTGTCGGTCCAGGGCTCCCTCTTCCACTCCCTGGGCAAGCTGAGCCCGGAGGTGGAGGACCGCGGCGTCAAGGCGGCTCCCTTCATCGTGCTCCTCGCCACCGAGATGCCCGCCATCCTGGCCGAGGTCTCTTCCCTCTCCAACGAGGAGGAGGCGCGGCTGCTGACGAAACCCCTGTACCGGCAGTACATCGCCGAGTCCCTGGCCGACGGCATCCGCTCCTACGCGGACGCCGTCGAGGGGGCTCCGGAGGCGGGTGCGGCCGCAAGGAAAGGAATCTGAGCGATGAGTGAGAAGAGAGAGGCCCACGAGAAGCGGGACGTTCTCCAGGTGGGCATCGACCTCGGTACGTCGCGGAGCTCCATCTCCGCTTCCAACGGCCAGCGCCACGTGGTCGAGAGCTACGTCGGCTGGCCGCTCGACATGGTGGCGCGCAAGGTGCTGAAAAAGCCCGTGCTGATCGGCCGCGAAGCCCTGGAGAACCGCTCCATGCTGGACCTCCACCGGCCGCTGGAGGAGGGCCTGATCAAGGACGGCTCCG
This sequence comes from Thermoanaerobaculia bacterium, assembly GCA_036558045.1. GTDB lineage: Bacteria > Acidobacteriota > Thermoanaerobaculia > Multivoradales > UBA5704 > DATARR01. The sequence goes on along the minus strand of DATBGJ010000110.1, from coordinate 2,920 downwards.
AGAAGGACGAGGCGGCCGTGCGCGAGCTGCTCTGGCATCTCCTCTCGCTCGCCGGCGCCGACCGCGAGTCGCGCAACGGCGTCAAGGTGCGCGCCGTCGTCGGCGTGCCCGCCGAGGCCCTGCGCGTCAACAAGCAGCAGGTGCGCAAGGCGCTCAACGACGCCGTCGACAGCCTGATGATCGTCTCCGAGCCGTTCGCCGTCGCCTACGGCCTCGAGGCCCTGCTGCACACCATGATCATCGACATCGGCGCCGGCACCACCGACTTCTGCGTCATGAACGGCCGCCTGCCCACCGAGGACGACCAGCGCACCCTCACCCAGGCCGGCGACTTCGTCGACGAGCAGCTCATGCGGCTGACCCGCGAGCGCCATCCGGAGGCGAAGTTCTCCATCCACATGGTGCGCGCGTGGAAGGAGGAGGGAAGCTTCGTCGGCCAGGCGAAGAACCCGGTGATCGTCACCGCGCCGGTCAACGGCAAGCCCACCCAGATCGACATCACGCAGGAGATGCGCCTCGCCTGCGAGAGCATCCTGCCGCCGCTCATCGAGTCGATGCTCGACCTGCTGTCGCGCGTGCAGCCGGAGTATCAGGAGAGGGTCCGCAACAACGTCATCCTCTCCGGCGGCACGGGATTGATCCGCGGCCTGGGACCGCGCCTGGAGGCTGAGCTGACGGCGGTGGGCGGCGGCAAGGTGCGCGTGGTCAAGGATCCGATCTTCGTGGGCTCGGACGGCGGTCTCGCCATCGCCTCCGATGCTCCGGACGCGGACTGGGAGAGGCTGTCGGCATAAGAAAAAGGACCCGAAGGACGACAAGGACAGCAAGGACAAGGAGGCTTATCTCAACGTACTGTCCTTGCCGTCCTTGTAATCCTTTGGGTCCTTTTTATCTCTTTTACCAAGGCCCCGCGCCGCGAGGTCGCCGAGCGCGTAGGTGAGAAACGCCCAGAGCACGCCGAGCAGCGCGGCGAGGAGGGCGCCTCCCCAAGGGGCGCCCGGAATCCTCGCCAGCTCCTCCAGCTTCTTCAGCAGGTCGTCTCCCCGCAGCATGGACCCGCTCCAGGGCGGCAGCCGGGTCACCACGATGGAGCCGATCTCGTAGGCGTCCCCGGTGAGCGACAGGAAGGGAGCGAGGGCGAAGGGGAGCGCGGCGCCGAAGAGGAGGGCGTTCCTCGCCGCGGCGGCCCGGCGCAACGCCCAGACTCCCGGAAACAGGGTCAGCACGAAGGGTCCGAGATCGGTCGCCAGGTAGATCCAGTCGCTGCCGCGGGTGTCGAAGCCGGAGAGCCGGCCGGCGTACTCGCTCGCCGGTACGACGAAGGGGAAGAGCCGCGAGAGGATCGCGCCGCCGTACAGGCGGTCGATCTCCAGCCGCGTCACTCCGCCTCCCGCCGCCAGGCACGCCGCGGCGTGCGACAGCTCGTGCAGAGGCACGTAGATCCACCAGCCCGCCAGCAGGCCGAGAGCGATGACGATCAGGCTCCGCGCGCCCCGGTCCAGGCAACGGTCGAGCCCGCGGACGACGTCCGCGAAGGGGAGGACGAACGGACGGCGGAGGGGGAAGCGCGTCATGGGCGGCTCGATCGGGCGCGATGATACCCTGCGCCCCGAATCCGCTGGCGGTCGCCACCAACTTCATCTAAAGTACGAAGAATTTACGATGGACCCTTATCCGGAAGAACGCCGCATTGCGATTCTGTTGCGCGAGCTGATCGCCCGGAGCGGAATACCGCCGGCGGTCCTGGAGGAACGCCTCGGCTGGCAGCCGGGCCGCCTCCAGGCCTTTCTCGACGGACAACAGCGGCTGAGCTTCGACGAAGTCCTGGAGATCCTTCCCCTGCTGGGCCTGACGTCCTCGAGCTTTCTAGCGAGGATCTACGGCTCGCCGGCCGCGAGCTCCCCGGCGAAGCAGCGGGCGATGGACCGCCTTTTCGAGCGCAGTCTGCGGGCGGTCAGGAACGCGGTCGCCCGCCGGGCCGCCGGGAAGCGGGAGCGCTCCGAGGAAAGCTGAGCGCGATCAATTCTCCTCGATCCGCGGCCGGCGCAGCGGCTCGATGCGGGCGCTGAGCGTGCGGATGAGCTCGAGCGCCTGCTGCTCGTGATCGGCCACCTTCTGGAGCTGGAGGAGCGAGGCGAGCGTCTCCAGCCCGACGCGCAGGGAGTGGAAGATCGGCACCGTCTCCAGCACCGTGCGCTTGAGCTTGTCCACGCGCCCCTGCTTGACGTAGACGGTGGCGAGGTCGAGCGAGACGAGCGCCGCCTCGTAGGCGAGCTTCCTTTCCGTGTAGCCCTTGCGGGCGCGGAGCAGGATGGTCTCGGCGGTTTCGAGATGGCCGAGGTCGCGCAGGAGCTGCCCCTCCTGCCAGGTCGCCCGCAGCAGGATGAGCGGATCCTCGAACTCCTCGTAGAGCTCCTTGATCTCGGAGTAGATCTGCAGCGCCTGGTCCGGCCGGCCGAGATCGATGTAACAACGGACCAGGTTGTGGCAGGCGACGAGCAGGAGATGGGGATCCTCCTCGTCGTCGATGAGGGGGAGCGTCTGGTTCAGGATGCGGACGGCGCCCTCAGCCTCGCCCAACTGGAGCGTAGCGGTGGCTCTCTGGATCATCGTGGCGGCGAGGAGATGGCTCTCGCCGAGCTCGCGGTAGATCTCTTCCGCCTCCTCGCACATCGCGATCGCGTCCGCGAAGCGTCCCTGGAAGATGGCCAGCGGCGTGCTCCTCGCCAGCAATCCGGCGCGCAACTGAGGATCGCCGGTACCCGCTCGGCGGTAACGCTGAGCGGTCGCGAAGGCTTCCTCCGCCTCCCGCGGTTTGCCTGCGACGCGGAGAGCGTTGCCGTACTGTCCCCAGGCCCTCGCCTGCAAGTCGGCGAGCCGCAGCCCGTTGCCCACCTCGACAGGTGAGCAGCGCTCCGCG
>DATBGJ010000109.1:0-2620 GCA_036558045.1 Thermoanaerobaculia bacterium | reverse complement strand
CCACGGCAAGCTCTTCAGCGATCCAGCACACGAGATCATAGAGCGAGGTGGTGTCGGCCCCGCCCAGGTTGAGGATCTCGAAGCCCGGCGCCAGGTCGAGCGCCGCCACCAGGCCGTCGACGATGTCGTCGACGTAGGTGTAGTCGCGCCGGCTGCTGCCGTCGCCGTACATGGGGACGGCCTTGCCGTGCCACAGCAGGTCGGTGAACTTGTGGATCGCCATCTCCGGCCGCTGCGCCGGGCCGTAGACGGTGAAGAAGCGCAGGCAGGCGGTCTTCAGGCCGTAGAGATGATGGTAGTTGTAGCAGAGCAACTCGCCCGCGCGCTTGGTGGTGGCGTAGGGACTGATCGGCTGGTTGACCTCGTCGTCCTCGGCGAAGGGGACCTTCTCGTTGATGCCGTAGACGGAGGACGACGAGCCGAAGAGGAAGGTCTCAAGGCCGTGCCGGCGGGCGGCCTCCAGGAGCCGCAGGGTGCCGATGCAGTTGACGTCCTCGTAGAGGATCGGCTCCTTGAGGCTGGGCCGCACGCCCGCCCGCGCCGCGAGGTGCACCACGGCGTCGAACCGTCCTGCGGCGAACAGGCGCTCCACCAGCGCCTCGTCACGGATGTCCCCCTCGGCCAGGCTGTAGCCGTCCCGGCCGAGAAAGGCGGCGATGTTCTCCCGCTTGCGCGCCGGATCGTAGAAGTCGTTGAAGTCGTCGAGCACCGTGATCCGGTCGCCGCGGGCGAGCAGGCGCCGCGTCAGGTGCGAGCCGATGAAGCCGGCGCCTCCGGTCACCAGGACGTGCATGGCCCTCAGCGCCTAGCCCTTCTCGGCGGCATGCCCTCCGAAGCCCTCACTCCCCCGGCCCCTCTCTCCCGAGGGGAGAGAGGGGAGAAAGACGATAGAGACCGCGCGCTTCTTCTTTTCCCCTCCTCGCCCTCTGGGAGAGGAGGGGTAGGGGAGGTGAGGGCTTCAGAGGGCAGACCGCTGACAATTCGCGGACTTTGGGGAGGCATACAATAAGCCGCCATGAGCGACCACCAGCCCACCATCTTCGACAAGATCCTCGCGGGAGAGATCCCGTGCTGGAAGGTGTATGAGGACGAGCACGTCCTCGCCTTCCTCGACATCGGCCCGCTCTCGGACGGCCACACGCTGGTCATTCCCAAGGAGCGCAAGGCGCAGCTCCATCAGCTCTCGGACGACGCGGCCGCCGCCATCGGCCGCGTGCTGCCGCGGCTCTGCCGGGCGGTGATGAAGGCGACCGGCGCCAGCGCCTACAACGTGCTGCAGAACAACGGCAGCGCGGCGCACCAAGTGGTGATGCACGTGCACTTCCACATCATTCCCAAGTTTGGCAGCGAGGGGCTCGGCATCGGCTGGCCCGCGCGCTCGCTCGCCGCCGAGACCGCCAAGGAGCTGCAGGAGAAGATCCGCCGCGAGCTGGAGGCGTAACGTGCGCGCGGTCGAGATCCGCGGCGCCTTCGGCCTCGACAACCTCGCCCTCGTCGAGCGGCCCGATCCGTGTCCCGGTCCGGGGCAGGCGCTGGTGCGGCTGCGCGCCGTTTCGCTCAACTATCGCGATCTGCTGACGGTGGAAGGCAAGTACAACCCGAAGCAGAAGCTGCCGCTCATCCCCTGCTCGGACGGCGCCGGCGCGGTGGTGGAGATCGGCGAGGGTGTGACTCGCGTCGCGCCGGGAGACCGCGTCTGCGCCAACTTCGCGCCGCGCTGGCTCGCCGGTCCGCCCACGCGCGAGAAGCTGCGCGCCACCCTCGGCGGTCCGCTCGACGGCACGCTCGCCGAGCTGGCCGTCTTCGATCAGGAGGCGCTCGTGAAAATACCGGAGCACCTCTCGGACGAGGAGGCCGCGACGCTGCCCTGCGCCGCCGTCACCGCCTGGAGCGCGCTGGTGACGGAAGGCGACGTGACCGCAGGCGAGACCGTGCTCGTCCAGGGTACGGGCGGCGTCTCGCTCTTCGCGCTGCAGATCGCGAAGCTCCTCGGCGCGCGCGTCATCGCCACCTCCAGTCGCGACGAGAAGCTGGAGAGGGTGCGGCAGATGGGCGCCGCGGAAACGATCAACTATCGCGAGGTCCCCGAATGGGGCGTGCGCGCCAAGGAGCTGACCGGCGGCACCGGCGTCGACAACGTCGTCGAGGTGGGAGGTGCGGGCACGCTCCAGCAGTCGTTGCGCGCCGTGCGCTTCGGCGGCACGATCAGCCTGATCGGCAACCTCGCGGGCACCAAGACCGAGCTGCTGCTCACCCAGATCTTCATGCAACGGGTCCGCGTCAACGGCATCCTCGTCGGCCATCGCGAGGGCTTCGAGGCGATGAACCGCGCCATGGCCCTCCACGGCGTCCATCCGGTGATCGACCGCGTCTTCCCGTTCGAAGAGTCCCGCGCCGCCTTCGACCACATGGCGGCCGGGGAGCATTTTGGGAAAATCGTTATAAGAATCTGACCTACTTCACCTCGATCGGCCCCTCCTCGCCGAACAGATCGATTTTCGACTCCGCCACTTTCCGGCGGAACGCCGGCACATCCTCCGCGAACAGCTTGTTGAAGTCGGGAAGCACGGCCTTGACCGCCGCCTCGGCTTCTTCCAGGTTGGTCATCGTGTTGGGCGAG
>DATBGJ010000108.1:0-6053 GCA_036558045.1 Thermoanaerobaculia bacterium | reverse complement strand
CCCTCTTCTCCCATCCCTCCTCCCACCCTTCCGGGGAGAAGAGGGAGAAGTTAGCCGGGTTTGTATGGAAGGGGTCTTGAGCCCCTCTCTCCCCGGTGGGGTGGGTGGAGGGCCGGGAGAGAGGGGTTGGGGAGTGAGGGTCAGCCCCGGAGGGGCGGCACTCTCCCATGGACTCGCCAAGTATCTTGTGTTAGAACCGCAGGTCGTGCGCGGGCGCGCCCCGGGCCGACCACCATCGAACCAGGAGGGAACCAGCGATGGCAGTTGCAGATAAGGTCAAGAGCATCATCGTCGAGCAGCTCGGGGTCGACGAGGAAGAAGTCACCCTGGACGCGAGCTTCACCGAGGACCTCGGGGCCGACTCGCTGGACATCGTGGAGCTGGTGATGGCCTTCGAGGAGGAATTCGGCATCGAGATCCCCGACGAGGAGGCCGAGAAGATCAGCAACGTTCGCGAGGCGGTCGAGTACATCCAGAACAACGCCGGGGACCAGAACTAGGCACCCCGTCACGCAGCCCCAACTATCGATCCAGCCTTGAAGAAAGAGCCGCGCCGAGTCGCCGTCACCGGGGTCGGACTGGTGTCCCCCCTGGGGGTGGGCACGGCCGTGACGTGGGACGGCCTGCTCGCGGGCCGCAGCGGCATCGGCCCGATCACCCGCTTCGACGCCACGGACTATCCCTCGCGCATCGCCGGCGAGGTGCGCGGCTTCAATCCGCTCGACTACGTCGACAAGAAGGAAGTCAAGAAGAGCGACACCTTCATCCACTACGCCCTCGCGGCGTCGAAGTTCGCCATCGAGGACGCGGGGCTGAAGATCGACGACGGCAACGGCGACCGGGTGGGGGTCATCATCGGCTCCGGCATCGGCGGCCTGCCGCTCATCGAGTCGATGCACAAGACCCTGCTGGAGAAGGGGCCGGACCGCGTCTCGCCGTTCTTCATCCCCGGCCTCATCGTCAACATGGCGGCCGGCCAGGTCTCCATCCACTACGGCGCCAAGGGGCCGAACACCTCGCCGGCCACCGCCTGCACCACCGGCCTGCACGCGGTGGGCGACGCCTTCCGCTTCATCCAGTCGGACGAGGCGGACGCCATGATCGCCGGCGGCGCCGAGGCGGTGGTGACGCCGCTCTCGGTGGCCGGCTTCTGCGCCATGCGCGCCCTCTCCCACCGCAACGACGAGCCGGAGAGGGCGTCGCGGCCCTGGGACGCGCACCGCGACGGCTTCGTCATCAGCGAGGGCTGCGGCATCGTCATCCTGGAGGAGATGGAGATGGCGAAGCGCCGCGGCGCGCCGATCTACGCCGAGGTCGTGGGCTACGGTATGAGCGCCGACGCCTACCACATCTCGGCGCCCCACCCGGAGGGAGACGGCGCGGTGCGGGTGATGCGCGCCGCCCTCGCGGACGCGGAGCTGACGCCGGAAGCGATCGGCTACATCAACGCCCACGGCACCTCGACGCCGCTCGGCGACCTCTCCGAGGTGAAGGCCATCAAGACCGTCTTCGGCGAGCACGCCTACAAGCTGGCGGTCTCCTCGACGAAGTCTTCCACCGGCCACCTGCTGGGAGCCGCGGGAGGGCTGGAGACCGGCATCCTGGCGCTCGCGGTGCGCCACCAGATCATCCCCCCCACCATCAACCTCGACGAGCCGGGCGAGGGCTGTGATCTCGACTTCGTGCCCCACCAGGCGCGGCCGGCGGACCTGGAGCACGCCATGAGCAACTCCTTCGGCTTCGGCGGCACCAACGCGTCGATCGTGCTGAAGCGGGTGTAGCGGCCAACACGGACCAACACGGACGGGCACGGACAACCACGGACGATAACACTGCTGTCCGTGGTAGTCCTTGTCGGTCCGTGTTCGTCCGTGTTCCTCAGAGGTTCCGCTCGAAGAACTCCGCCACCCGCGCATACATGTGCCGCATCGAGCCGCCCTTGAAGCCGTGCTTCTGGCCGGGGTAGATCGCCTGCTCGAAGAAGCGGCCGGCTTTCACGAATTCGCCGCTCATCACGATGGTGTTCTGCGGATGGACGTTGTCGTCCGCCGTGCCGTGGATGATCAGCAGCCGGTCCGCCAGGTTGGCGGCGTAGGTGAGGGGCGATGAGTCGCGGTAGCCTTCGGCGTTGTCCTGCGGGCGGTCGAGGTAGCGCTCGGTCCAGATCGTGTCGTAGAGCTTCCAGTCGGTCACCGGCGCGCCGGCCACCGCCGCCTTCCAGACCCCCGGGCGGTTGAGCACGCAGTAGAGGGTGTTGGCGCCGCCGCCGGACCAGCCCCAGAGGCCGAGGCGCGCGGCGTCCACCCAGGGGAGGCTCTTCAGGTAGTCGACGCCGGCGAGCTGCGCGGCGAGGTTGACCGTGCCGAAGCGGCGGTAGTCGCCGTCCTCCCCGGCCTTGCCGAAGAAGAGCGAGGACTGGTTGTCGACGCTGAACACGCCGAAGCCGCGCTGCGCCATCAGCTTGTGCCAGGCGTCCCGGGAGCTCCAGGCGTTGGCCACCACCTGCGAGCCGGGCCCGCCGTAGTGGTAGACGATCACCGGATAGCGGCGGGAGGAATCGAGGCCGGCGGGCTCGAGCAGGTGCGCCGGCAGTTGCGAGCCGTCCGGTCCGGGGATGGTGAGGAACTTCCATTTCGGCATCGCGGCCGGATCGAACACCGGCGCGGCGGAGGGGAGGGCGAGCGGCATGCCGCCGGCGGCCGGCCGCACCTCGTCGCGCGGCGGCGTATCGGCGTCGCTCCAGCTATGGACCCAGGCGCCGGTCTTCGCCGAGACCACGGCCTGGTGGGTGCCGGCTTCCGGCGTGAGCACCTCCCAGCCGTCCGCGTCGAGGCGCAGGCGCGCCACCTTGCGATCGATGGGCCCCAGGCCTCCCGTTTGGAATCCCGTGACCACGGCCCAGGAGCCGTCCTCGGCCACCGCGTCGAGCGAGGTCACCGCCCAGCCTTCGGGCGTGGCCGGCCGGATCAGCGCGCCGTCCGCGGCGTAGAGGTAGAGCCGGCGCCAGCCGCTCCGCTCCGAGCCCCAGAGGAAGCGGCCGTCCGGCAGGAAGCGGAAGTCGCGGCCGAGGTTGATCCAGGTGCGCCAGGTCTCCGCGAGCAGGGTCGAGCAGCGGCCGTCCGCGGCGCCGCAGCGCAGCAGGTCCAGATGATCCTGCTCGCGGTTCAGGCGCTGCACGGCGACGGCGTCGCCGCGGGGCGTCCAGGCCACCCGCGCCAGATACGACTCGGCATCTCCCGTCTGCAGCCAGCGGGTGCGGCCGGTGGCGACCTGCACGACGCCGATCCTGACCTTCGGATTGGCCTCGCCCGCCTTGGGGTACTTCTGCCACGTCACCTTGGGATAGAGCGGCGTGTCGTCCTCCAGGGGATAGGCGCCGACCGGCGTCTCGTCGAAGTGGAGGTAGGCGATGCGCGAGCCGTCGGGGCTCCACCAGTAGGCCTCGGGCTCGCGGTCCCAGATCTCCTCCCAATAGACCCAGGAGTTGACGCCGTTGAGGGTGACGTTCTTCTCGCCGCCCGTGGTCAGCCGCCGCTCCCGGCCGCCGGCGACGTCGAGCGTATAGAGATCGAAGCCGCGGGCGAAGGCGACGCGCTTGCCGTCGGGGGAGAAGCTCGGGTCTTCCTCATCAGCCTCGGTCCGGGTCAGCCGGCGGAGCTGCCGCGTATCGAGCGGCAGGAGGTAGAGGTCGCCCTTCGCGAGCAACACCAGGGCGTCGCCGCGGGGAGACCAGACGTATTGGACCGCGTCGGGCTTCTCTTCCCCGAGCTCGGCCAGCCGCAGGAGGATCTCGCTCTTGCCGGTCGCCGGAGCGAGGGACCACAGGGCGGCCTCCTTACCGGCGCCCTTCTCGTCCCACATGTAGGTCAGCCGTGTGCCGTCGGGCGACCAGGCGTGCTGGGAGGTCCGGCGGCCCATGGCGTCGTCGGCGAGCAACGCCTCCACGGTGAGCCGGCCCGGTTCCTCCGGCGGGGTGGCCAGGGCGGGCGCCGCGAGGGTGATGAGCAGAGTCCAGGCGAGGAGCGAGTGGCGCATGGGGGGTCTCCTGGGGTTGAGAAAGGCGGGGAGAGTTTATCGTGCCGCAGCCCGTCCGGCGCTTCCGCACCGGGCTATTGAGACATCGCCCACAGGGCGATTCGCTTCAGAGAAGCGATGTTTCTCTAGCCCGGTGCGGAAGCGCCGGGCGGACTGCGGGCAGAACGGTTGAGCCCCTCCTGCAACCTTCCCCATCCCGATCTCGTAGTGTCCACCGTGATTCGAGACACGGAGGCACACGCCATGAACCGATCCGTTCCCATGCCCGCGCTCGCCGCGGCTTTGATGCTCGTGGCCGGAGCCCCGGCCCTTCATGCAGCACCGCAAACCCGGGCGTTCCGCCAGGCCCTGCCGGCCTTGGGGCCGGAGACCCGTCTCGCCAACCTCGCCGGCCGCATCGAGATCGTCCGCGGCCAGGGGAACGAGGTGGTGGCGGAGGTCACCGTCCACGCCGAGGGCGAGAACGCCGCCGAGACCCAGCAGCTCCTCCAGGGGATGAAATGGGTGAAGAGCCATGACCGGAAAGGGCGCGAGGAATGGGCGCTCTCCTATCCGGTGGAGAAGTACCGCTCGTTCGTCTATCCCGGCGGCAAGCAGGACGATGACGACCACGACGACCTTCCCGCTTTCCTGAGCTTCCTCAGCGACATGGGGCACACCTCGACCCTCTACCGCGGCGAGCGGGTGCGGATCTACCGTTCCCAGCACGGCTCGGCGCCGACGCTCTTCGCCAACCTGCGGATCTCGCTTCCCGCCGGTTCCAACCTCGCGGTGCGCAACGCCGTGGGTCCGGTGCGCGGCGGCGATCTGGAGGGGAACGTCGAGGTCGATACCGGCAGCGGCAACGTGGAGATCGCCTCGCACTCCGGCCAGCTCCTGATCGATACCGGCTCGGGCGACGTCGTCGTGGGTTCGGCCAAGGGCGAGACCTCGATCGATACGGGCTCGGGCGACGTCGTCGTCAAGCGCCTCATCGGCAACGGCACGGTGGATACTGGCAGCGGCGACGTCACGATCCAGAGGGTCTCCGCCGGCAAGCTCTCGATCGATACGGGCTCGGGCGACGTGATCGTGCAGGAGGGCGTGGTCGGCAAGGTGATGGCCGACACCGGCTCGGGCAGCGTGAAGGTCCTCGGCGTCGAGGTGGAGGAGCTGGCGGCGGAGACCGGCTCAGGTGATGTGACCGTGCGCACCTCGCTCGCCAAGGCGCGCCGGATCACCGCCGAGACGGGCAGCGGCGACGTGGCGATTCACGGCGGCCCCGACGCCTCCTTCGACATCGAGTCGGATCAGGGCAGCGGCGATCTGGAGGTGGGCTATGCCGACGCCGTTCTCCGCCGCTCCGGCCGCAAGGTGGTCGGCGCCAAGCGGGGCGACGGCCGCACGGCGATCCACGTCGAGACCGGCAGCGGGGATTGCTCGATCAGCCCGAACGGGGTCTGAGGGTCACATCTTGCTGTAATTCGGCCCGTCCCCGCCCTCCGGCGGCACCCAGGTAATGATCCCGTAGGGATCCATGATGTCGCAGGTCTTGCAGTGGACGCAGTTGCTGGCGTTGATCTGCAGGCGCTGGCCGGTGGGCGAGGCGGGATCCGGCACCATCTCGTAGACGGCGGCGGGGCAGAAGCGCTGGCAGGGATTGGCGTACTCGACGGCGCAGTGGTAGATGCAGACGTCGGTGTCCGCCACCAGCAGGTGGACCGGCTGGTCTTCGTCGTGCGCGGTGCCCGAGTTATAGACGTCGGCCAGGCGGTCGAAGGTGAGCCGGCCGTCGGGCTTGACCGGCTCCGGCCGCGGCAGGCGCTGCCCCTCGGGGGTATTCAGCGGGATCATCCGCTCGTGGCCGGGTTTGGTCTCCAGGCGATTGAGGAGGCCCCCGCCGCGGCCGCCGGTCACGAGGCCGACGCCGGCCTGGACCATCCCCGCGACGAGGCCGTGGTCGAACGCCTGATGGAAGTTGCGCACCGGCCAGAGCTCCTCCCTGATCCAGCTGGCGTCGATCTTCCCCTGATAGGCCG
>DATBGJ010000107.1:0-2398 GCA_036558045.1 Thermoanaerobaculia bacterium | reverse complement strand
CCCGAGCCGCAGCAGCGCGAGCCCGAGCCGGTCCAGGCCCAGGCGCCGCCCGCCGAGACGCCGGCGCCGGAGCCCGAGGCGCCGCGCGCCAAGCGCGGAGACCTGGTGACGCCGGGCGCCGGCGTGACGCTGCCGAAACTTGTCAGCTCTCCGAAACCGGAGTATCCTCCCATGGCCCGGAAACTGGGGGTCCAGGGAGTCGTGACGGTCTCCGTCCTGGTCGACGAGAACGGTCAGGTCGAAGACGTCAGGATGTTGGAGCCGATCGCGCAGAAGGTGGGCATCAACGAGGCCGCCATGGCGGCGGCGCGTGCCGTCCGTTATCAGCCCGCGACCAAGGATGGAGTCCCGGTCAAGATTTGGACCCGCCTGAGGATTCCTTTCAAGCAATGAGGCGGCGCGCCGGAGAAAGAGAGAGGAGACGATGAGCCTCACCGACCAACAGCGAAAGTTCTACGAGAATACGCTCGCCATGACCAAGCAGGAAATGGAAGAGCTCGATCGCATGATCGAAGAGGAGCTGGCGAAGGTGAAGGACCGCCTCGCCGAGCTGCAGAACGCCAAGAAGGCGTCCCGTCAGATGTACGATGCCGCCTGTATGCGGCTCGGTATTCCCAACGATCTCGACGCTGAAGAAGGACGCTCCGACGTCTGAGCCCTAGGAGCGACCGCCGGCCGGCCTCCGCGGGCCGGCTGGCGTTTGTTTTTGCCTAGCGGCGCGCCGCCGCTGCTCGTTTCCTCATGGCCTGGTTCCGCAAGACCAAGAAGCCCAAGCCGATCCGCATGGACCGGCCGCGCAGCACCGTGCCCGAAGGGCTGTGGGTCAAGTGCGAGGGCTGCAAGGAGATCATCTACTCGCGGGACCTCGACCGCAATCTCAAGGTCTGTCCCAAGTGCGGCCATCACTTCCGCATCGACGCCCGCACGCGCCTCTCGCTGCTGCTCGACGAGCCCCAGCCGCGTGAGCTGTTCGCCGGCGTCAGCCCCGTGGATCCGCTCAACTTCCGCGATTCGAAGCGCTACCGCGACCGCCTGAAGTCCTACCAGCAGGCCGTCGGCGAGCGCGACGCGGTGATCGTCGTGCAGGGCACGATGGAGGAGATCCCCGTGGTGCTCGCCGTCATGGAGTACCGTTTCATGGGCGGCTCCATGGGCTCCGTCGTCGGCGAGAAGATCACCCGCGCCGCCGAGCGCGCCGCCGAGCGCAAGTGGCCGCTCGTCGTCGTCTCCGCCTCGGGCGGCGCCCGCATGCAGGAAGGCGTGCTGTCGCTGATGCAGATGGCGAAGATCTCCGCCGCGCTCTCCCGCCTGCGCGCGGCGCGCGTGCCCTACCTCTCCGTGCTCACCGATCCCACGACCGGCGGCGTCACCGCCTCCTTCGCCATGCTGGGTGATCTCAACGTCGCCGAGCCGGGGGCCCTCATCGGCTTCGCCGGACCGCGGGTGATCGAGCAGACCATCCGCCAGAGCCTGCCCGAAGGCTTCCAGCGCAGCGAGTTCCTGCTCGAGCACGGCTTCCTCGACATGGTGGTGCCCCGCGCCGAGATGAAGGAGACCCTCGCCCGGTGCCTGCAGCACCTGACGTGAAGACCCGACGCGGGGTCGAGGGTCGTTCGAGCGTTCTGCCGGAATCTGACGGCGGCGCCCATGCAACCTGACGCCATCCTCGCCCGCCTCGAATCCCTCGGCATCAAGCTCGGCCTGGAGCGCGTCGGCACCCTCCTGACTGCGCTAGGCGAGCCGCAGCGCCGGTTCCCTTCCGTCCTCATCGCCGGCACCAACGGCAAGGGCTCGACCGCGGCACTCACCACGGCCATGGCCCGCGCCGCCGGCTACCGCACGGGGCTCTACACCTCGCCCCATCTCGAAAAGGTCGAGGAACGTCTGCGCATCGACGGGCGCATGATCGCGTCCGAGCGCTTCGCCGCCATTCTCGCGGACCTCGTGGCCCTCGCCGGGCGCGAGACGGGCTCACTCCTCACCTACTTCGAAGCGGTTACCCTGGCCGCCTTCCGCTGGTTCGCCGAAGAGCGGGTTGATCTCGCCATCGTCGAGGTCGGCCTCGGAGGAAGGCTCGACGCCACCAATCTCGCCGATCCGATCCTCTCGCTCATCACGCCCATCGGCTTCGATCATCAGGAGTACCTGGGAGACACCCTGGCCGCCATCGCCCGCGAGAAGGCGGGCATCCTGCGGCCAGACAGGCCGGCGCTCGCCTGGGTCGAGGAGCCGGAGGCCGCGGAATCGCTGCGGACGGCCGCCGCCGAGATCAACGCCGATCTCGTGTTCGCCAATGAAGAGGTCGAGATCGAAGGGATCGAATTCGAAGGCTGGACGGGGCAGAACGTCCAACTCACAACGCCGGTCCGGCGCTACGACCTGCATCTCGCGTTGCTGG
>DATBGJ010000106.1:0-14543 GCA_036558045.1 Thermoanaerobaculia bacterium | reverse complement strand
TTTACGATTCTTTAACCGCAAAGAAATGGTTCTTATATTTATGGGCATTGCAAGGCCGTCTGTCCATCCGAAAATCGCGAGCTTTTCAACAATCTGATGGACATCACCGAGCCGGTCGGTGCATCGTTATCCGCGATGAGTACGAACGGCGATTCTCGTGGGCGGTTGTCTCGACAGTGCGCACAGCGCGACATGGGTCAGAGGATCGTGCGGCTGCGGCAGCAGAAGGGTTGGAACCAGAAGATACTGGCGATACGGCTGAAGGTCACCCGCTCTCGGATCGGCAAATGGGAGCGCGGCGTGAACGCACCTTCTCTGAATGACCTCATGGCCCTGACCGAGGCGCTCGGAGTGACATTCGACGAGTTGGTCCTGGGCCGCGAAGCGCCGATGGCGCCGCTCCCTGCGGGGATACGAGCCGAGTTTGCGATGTGCCTCAACCGTCTGCAAAGGGCGCTAAAGCCCATCCTCGCGTCCGAGGCCGGGATGGTGAAGGAAAGGTAGAAACAGCCTTCGGTGCCATAAAGGCGCCGATGTTTGAAAGGAGCAGTCGATGAACACGCAGAGCGCAGTAGCCCCGGTGATGACGAGCATCGCCGGTGGACAGGTCCTCATAACCCTGCACGCGCCGCGGAACCGCGGCCGTGCCGGCCTCTTGACCGAGGCCGTTCTGGCGCTCGGCCGGCGTCTCGGTTGACGCCGCGCCGGAGAAAGGAGACACAGAATGCCAACCGCAAGATCTTTCGCCGACACGATTCGGGAATGGCAGCAGATCCGCGATGCCTACGGCAACAACACCGCGAACCTGACCGCCGGTCAAACCCTGCTGCCCGAGCTCGAAGCGCTTCTCACCAAAGCCCTGGAGCTGAAAAGCCGGCAGGAGAACCTCAAAGCCGTCAAGCAACAGATCACCAAGGAGATCGGGGAGACGGTGAAGGCGGGCACGGAGGTGCTGCTGCGCCTGCGCAGCCACGCCAAAGGCTCGCTGGGCACCGAGAACGAGGGTCTCACGGAGTTCAAAGTGGCGCCCCGCCGCAAGCGCGGTCCCCGCAACAAGGCCAAGCAGAAGCCTCCGGCGTCCGGCGCGACGACACCGGCCGCGGACAGCTCGGCCCCGGCTCAGCCGGCGGCGAAGCCGACTCCGGCGTAGAACGAGCTGCGACGAATAGAAAGGAGGTCAAGATGTCGAAAAAAGGATACCCCGACACCATCGACGGCTGGGAGAAGCTGCTCGAGGCGGTGAAACGCCACGAGAAGGACCTCCCCGGGGCGGACTCGCTCAGGGACTCTCTGGAGCTCCGCCTGCAGGAGTCCGTTGAGGCCAAGCACAGACAGGATCTTCATCGCTCCGGCCGTCAACGGGCGACGAGGGACCTCGGGCAGTCGATGGCCGCCGGCCGTGACGTCGCCAGCCGGCTGTGCTGTCTGGTGAAGTCCGTGTACGGCCCGCGAGATGAGCGTCTGCAGGAGTTCGGCATGACGCCCGTCAAGCCGCGTTGCCGGAAGCCGCCGCCTGAGAAGGTGAACGGCTCCCCCGGTTACCACTAAGGAGGCTGTCCGTAAGCGGTAGTTGACTGCCGGGGGCGTGTCTGCAGCACGCCTCCGGCGTTTCCAGAGGAGCCAGCGAGACATTGTACCTGGAAAGGTGAGAATGCAGACCCATCGGATCAATGGCGAGGCGAGAGCTCACCGCGACGGCTGGGCGCCGGCGCCACCGCTCAGCGAGAGCACGTAGAGCACGGCGACCGGCCTGCCGGCGATCGTCGCCGGCGCGAAGCGCCACGCACAGACGGCATCGAGCGCCTCGAGGTCCAGGCCCTGCATGCCCTCCTGGCGATCGAACAGGAGCGGCTCGCGGACCGCTCCCTGGGCGTCGACGATCGCCTCGATGAACACCCGGCTCGCGCTGTAGGAGCCGGCCGCAAAGCGCTCGCGCGGCACACGCCGCGATTCGCGCAAGACCTGCGGCCGTTCCATCCGCTCGCCGGCCGCGGCTTCCTCCATGGGTGCCGAGTGGACCTCGCCGTAGCGGTGCGCGTCGAGACGCTGCCCCGCCTTGCCGAAAGGGGTCAGGTCGAGGTGGTAGAAGGCTGGCTCCTCCCCTTGCGCCGCCTCCCAGAGGCAGGCCGCTCGGCGCTGATCGTCGGCATCGTCGTGCGCCGCGAGAGCGAGGGCGCGCAGGGCCATCAGGGTCACGGTGAGAGGCCGCGCTGGCGAGCCGGCGTCGAGCGCGGCGTTCCACTGTCGCTCGATCAGCCGTTCCGCCGCCGGAAGATCCCCCGCCTCCAGAAGGGGCAGGACCTCGGCAACGCCGGGACCGTTCGCGGCGAGCTCGCGGAGCGTCCGCCGCGCCGGTGGGTTGATCGCCTCGAAGTACATCGCCGCGACCGGGTCTCATGGCAGGGCGGTCTTCATCCCGGGATCCACGGCCTCGGTGAAAAGGGTGGAATCTGATTGGCGGAACGCACGAGGCGGCCCCATATTCCCAGCGCGCATCCATCCCCGCGCACCTGATGCCGTTATGGCAATTTTCCGATTTGACCTCGCCCAGGCAGGGTATTAATATGCTAGAATGACAAGCAAGATCCGGGGTTTCCGTCCTCTTGTGTCCGGTCTCGCCTTCCTCCTCACCCTGGCCCTCGCGGGCAGGGCGGGGGCTGCCACGTTCAACGTCACCGTCCTGGCCGACTCTGGTCCGGGCAGTCTGCGCCAGGCGATCCTCGACTCCAACGCGGCGGTGGGGGCGGACGAGATCACCTTCTCCGTCACCGGCACGATAACGCTCGCCTCGGGCGAGATCGCGATCACGGACGACTTGGTCATCTCCGGTCCCGGGGCCGGAGCGCTCACGGTGAGCGGCAACGATCTGTCACGGATCTTCAACGTGGACGGCGGCATGGCCGGGGCGATCGACGTCGAGATCTCCGGCCTGACGCTCACGCGGGGGCATGCCCAGGGTCCCGGCGGAGCGGTCCTCTCGGCCGAGAACCTCACGATCCTCGACAGCGTGATCTCCTTCGGCGTGTCCGAGGGAGCGCCGGCGCGCGGCGGCAACGTCGCAGCGCTGGGAGGGACTCTCCGGATCGAGAACAGCAGCCTCATCGGGGGTGTCGCCGCGGACGGACCGGAGACCGATCAAGGAGGCAATCTCTATGGCGACGTCACCCTCGAGCACAGTGTGCTGGCGGGCGGCTCCGCCGATGAAGGCGGCGGGCTCTACGGGCAGGGCCACATCAGCGACTCGACGATCTCGGGAAATTCAGCTCGTCTCGACGGAGGAGGGTTCTCCGGAACTTTTCTGCACAGCACTTCGAGCACGATCTCGGGCAACACGGCACAACGAAACGGGGGCGGCGTCAACGTGTTTTACGATCTCGTGATCCTGCGGAACAGCACGATCTCGGGCAACAACGCAGGTTCCATCGGCGGTGGCGTCTTTCTAGCCTTGGGCGGCGCGGGCCAGCCCGACGGCGCGCTCGATATGCGTCTGTCGACCCTGTCCGGGAACACGGCGGGGCAGAAGGGCGGCAATCTGGGTTCTTATACAGGCCAGAACGGCATGCTGATCGATCATGCCATCATCGCCAACGGCGTTCCCGACGACATAGTCGAGGCCGCTGTCTTCGCGGATTACACCCTGATCGAACACGTGGCGAACATATTGGTCTTCGGCTCTCACAACCTTCTCGGCGCGGACCCTCTTCTCGGCCCGCTCGCCAACAACGGCGGCCCGACCCAGACCCACGCCCCGCTTCCCGGCAGCCCGGTGATCGATGCCGGCGACCCTGCCATCCCGGACCCGCCCCCCACGGACCAGCGCGGATTCCCGCGGATCGTCGGACCGGCGGTCGATTTGGGCTCCGTCGAGGCGCAGGCTTCCGTGCTCGAAGTCCCGACGCTCTCCCAGGCGGGGATCTTCCTCCTGTCGGCGCTGCTCCTGGCCGCGGGGGTCTGGAAGCTGAGGACCTTTTGACGGGACTCGCTCGGCTCGGGAATCTCTGGCGGAAAGGGTCGTCAGGATAGCGGCGGCAGTAGTTCCATGGTCGCCGTCCGGCGCGGCCGAAGAATTTTAACAGAGGAGCCAGGGCGGTTCAGTCGCAGCCGCTGGCCACGGCGAGGGCCCGGCAGACCTCCGTCATCTTCTCCGGGCCGACGGTCCCGACGAAAGTTGTCAAGTCGTTCTGGCGAACCGTGAAGAGGTTGCAGAGGTTGACACAAGAAACCTGCTTGAGTCCTTCGGCGGGTCCGAGCTCCACTTCAGTAGGCGAGCCGCGGAGGGTAGAGGTGACCGCGGCGACAGTGACCGTATGGAGCAAACGGATCAGAGCTGGACGCGTAAGCACCAGAACCGGCCGTCGCTTGTCGGGGCGCGGCAGGGCGAGCAGCCAGATCTCGCCTCGGTTCACTCGCTCGGCCATGCTTGACCGCTGAGGAGCTCGACGACCTCCTCTAGCATGGCGTCGTCCTGGCCGCCATAGGCCCTCGCGAGTCGCTCCTCGATCTCGCGCCGCTCTTTTGCCGCGAGATAGATCTCTACCGCGGACCTGATGAATGCCGACCGTCCCCTCGCGCGAGCCTCCGGGTCCCGATCGATGCGCTCCAACAGCTCGGTTTCAACTGAGATCTGGACCGGCTTGGCACCCATATGGGCTTCATACAACAAGGACCTTGTTGGGTCAAGCCATCAGTCCCTGCGAAGCAGCCGTCTGCCAACTCACCTTGAGAGTCGCAGATTAGGGTGGCGCCTTGAAGGCTCTGTAGAGATCGGACCAAGCTTCAAGGTGCTCTCGGCCGCTCCAAAGAATCCGATCCAGCTCATCGATGGCTTTGACGATTGGAGGGCGACGCTTGCGTGCCTCAAGAAAGGCGAAGATTTTATTCTCAATATCTTCGTAACTCTGTAGTGGACTGCTCATGGTGCCTCAGAATTCGTTGGTCTCGTAGAACCTCGCTTGATCTTCTCCGCCGAGTCCTTCTTACATCGGCGGCGTGACGCCCTCAGAGGGGAAGTTGGGAAGCGGAGCCGTGGCCAGGAAAGCGAGGTACCCATGGGGCCGTGGATTTCCGACGCACCCGAGGCGATCGAGGTCATCCTCCACTGTCGTGGCGAAGTTCAGCGGCGGGGTGCAGTCCCGTCCGCTGCAACACCGGGATGGGCAGCGTGCTCGGTGTCCTCGCGAGCATGCTCGGTGGATACTGCGGAGGGGCGGAATCGGCCAGATCTCAGGTGCGGCGGGCCATGAAGAGCGTCCCAATTCGCACGCCGAGCTGCCTCGAGCAATATCTCGAGCTTGGAAGACCGCTCACCTTTCCTGACGCTAGCCAAGGCGAAGACCTCCATCGTCGCTGAGCCAATGATACCACTCGTCGGCGAGAGGCTTGTAGACCTGCTCGAAGAGGGCCAATCCTCGGTGATACCGACGCCTTACATCGGATTCCGGCACAGCGTGCCCGCCAACGGCGACGCGCATGGCCACCCGCCGAACCGCGAAGTCTTCCGAGGGCACCTCAATGAAGTGGAGAGACACGTAATAGCCCCACGCCCTCCAGAGACGCATTCTCCTCACGTACATCGTGGACGACGCGTGGTTTCGATAGCGAAGCTCTCTCGGCGCCTTTCGCTTTCTGCCAGTCGCCTCAGCAGTTCACGACCCGCCGCCACGGGATGCGTGAAAGCGGGGGCCTCCGTCTGCACTTCGTCGACATTCAGGAACGGAACATCTGGGTACAGCACCGGAAGGAGTTGTCGTGCAAAGGTGGTCTTCCCGGCACCGTTCGCGCCGGCTATCACGACCGCTTCAGGCACCGCTCTATCCTACTCTCTTGCAAGCGCTTGGATCATGGTAGGGAACCGGCGAGACGCGCGGCAATGGCTGGAGGGGGCCGCCCGGAAAGGCACGCTAAAATCCACCGACTCCAAGATCTGGCGCCGTAAGGGTCATCTGCGCCTCATACAGTCCGGGACCAAGGTAGAGGACGCGGGCTGAAGCGCTTGACCGAATGTGACTACCCTTGGACTTGCCCCGAAGGGGCACAATCTGAGTAGCCTGGGGCGCCAGCCCCAGGTCGGCGAGTCCAATACCCCTGATCCAGCCCCGAAAGGGGCGGCATCTCTGGGCAGCACCCCCTCAATCAAGAAGGTAGGTCCGATCGAATTCGATCCCGTGTTTTGTCAGCAACGCGATCAGCTCCTCCTCGAAGTCGGCCTTTCGGTGGTGATGCTCCTGGTTCTGGACATACCGCCGGACCACTCCTTCGTTCGATTCGCTGACCGAGAACACCGCGTATCCCGTCTGCCACGCGAAGTCGGGAATGGGCTTGTTGCGCTCGTGAATCCATTTCGAGGAGCCCGCCTTGACCTCGCGCACGAGGTCCGACACCGCCATGACCGGCTTGAGCCGGGCCAGGATGTGGACATGATCCGGCATACCGCCCAGCGCCAGGAGCCAACCTCCCTGCTGGCGGATGATCCCTCCCATGTAGGGATAGAGCTCGGCGCGGAGGTCGGGGTCGATAAAGGGGATGCGCTTCTTGGTGCTGAAGACGATGTGGTACAGGAGCCTGGAGAAGGTGCCGGCCATAGGATTCCTCCGCCCCACCAAGGGGGGCCTGTTCAGAGGACGGGCGGGAGATTCCGTCCGTTCTTCCTATAAGTCGGAAAATTGGGCTCTTATCGCTCACCTTTTTTGAGACGGAGGTGGGGTGCCGCCCCTTCGGGGCTGGATCGGGGGGTAATGGACTCGCAGACCTGGGGCTGGCGCCCCAGGCTATTCAGATTGGGGCCTCTTCGAGGCACCAAGAGGCATCTTTCGAGAGGAGATCCGCTCCATAGGGGCCTGTCAGGCACCGAGTAGGGCGAGAATCAGGAGCTCAAGAAAGCCCAGAAGCTTGGGCGAGCCACGCTCTGGGTATAGACTCGGCGGGTTTTCGCGTCCGCACCCTTCCCGGGGCCGCGGTAGCCTTGCTTTTTCTGGAGGATAGGATGCTTCTTCGCCGAAGAGGGACTCTGCTCTTCCTGCCCGCGCTGGCGTTGGCGGCTTTGCCGGCCGCGGCGCAGAAGGCGGGCGGGCTGGACGCGCGGATCGAGCAGGAGGTGCAGCGGGTGACGCCGCAGATCGTCGAGCTGCGGCATAGGATCCATCAGAATCCCGAGCTGTCGAACCGCGAGACGCAGACGGCCGCGCTGGTGGCCGAGTACCTGAAGGGGCTCGGCCTTGAGCCGCGGACCGGCATTGCCAAGACCGGCGTCGTCGCCCTCCTCAAGGGCGGCAAGCCCGGACCGCTCATCGCCGTGCGGGCGGACATGGACGCCCTGCCGGTGACCGAGGAGACGGACCTGCCGTTCCGCTCGACGAAGCGGGATACCTTCCTCGGCCAGGAGGTCGGGGTGGCCCATGCCTGCGGGCACGACGTCCACACCACCTCGCTGCTCGGCACGGCCGCCGTGCTCGCCGCCGTCAAGCAGGACCTGCCGGGGAGCATCCTCTTCATCTTCCAGCCCGCCGAGGAGGGGCCGCCGCCGGGCGAGAAGGGCGGCGCCAGCCTGATGCTGGAGGAGGGGGTATTCAAGGACGCCAAGCCGGTGGCCGCCTTCGCCCTCCACTCGTTCCCGGAGCTGGAGGTGGGCCAGATCGGCTACAACGCCGGGCCCACCTACGCCGCGGTGGACCAGTTCCGCATCAAGATCAAAGGCAAGCAGTCGCACGGCGCCTATCCGCACCAGAGCATCGATCCGATCGTCATCGGCTCGGAGGCGGTGATGGCCCTGCAGACGATCCGCTCGCGCTACCTGCCGCCGCTGGAGCCGAGCGTCATCACGGTGGGCATTTTCCGCGGCGGCGAGCGCTTCAACATCATCCCCGGCGAGGTGGCGCTCGAAGGCACCGTGCGCACCTACAACACGGCGGTGCAGGACGAGATCGAGCGCCGCATGCGGGAGATGCTGGACGGCATCACGCGCGCCAACGGCGCCACCTTCGAGCTGGAGTACCAGCGCAACGCTCCGGCCACGGTGAACGATCCGGCGCTCAGCCGGGCCGTGCAGCCGCTGCTGGAGCGCATCCTCGGCGCCGGCAACGTCAAGATCGTCGAGCCGACGATGGGCGGCGAGGATTTCGCCTACTTCGCCAACGTGGTGCCGGGCTTCTACTACCGTCTCGGCGTGCTGAAGCCGGGCACGACCTCGGGCGGCCTGCACACGCCCACCTTCCGGGCGGACGACAGCGCCGTGCCGGTGGGCATCCGCACGATGTCGCGGCTGCTCGCCGATTACCTCACCTCCTACGGAAACCAGGTGACGCATGGAAAATAAAGGTCCGGCGGTGAGCCGCTGGGGATTGGACAAGCTCGGCCTCGCGGACGTGGGCACGGCGTATTGGAACCTGCCGCCGTCGCGGCTGGTGGAGATGGCGGTGAAGCGCGGCGAGGCGGTGCTCGCCGCCGAGGGGCCGCTGGTAGCCGACACGCGGCCGCACACGGGGCGGTCGCCCAACGACAAGTTCATGGTGAAGGACCCGGCGGTCGAGGGCGAGGTGTGGTGGGGCGACGTCAACCGGCCGTTCGAGCGCGAGCGCTTCGAGGCGCTGCTGGCGCGGGCGAAGGAGCACCTCAGGGGCCGCGACGTCTTCGTCTTCGACGGCTACGCCGGCGCCGATCCGCGCTACCGGCTCAACGTGCGGGTGATCACCGAGGACGCCTGGCACAATCTCTTCGCGCGCAACATGTTCATCCGCGAGGAGGATGCGGGCGCGCTCGCCGCCTTCGAGCCCAGCTTCACGGTGCTCAACGTCGCCCATCTGCAGGCCGAGCCGCAGCGCGACGGCACGCGCTCCTCCACCTTCATCCTCGTCGACCTGGCGAAGCGCATGGTGCTGATCGGCGGCACCCGCTACGCCGGCGAGATCAAGAAGAGCATCTTCAGCGTCATGAACTACTACCTGCCGAAGCAGGGTGTGCTGCCGATGCACTGCAGCGCCAACTACGGCGGCACGCGGGACGACGTGGCCCTCTTCTTCGGCCTCTCGGGCACCGGCAAGACGACGCTCTCCGCCGATCCGGACCGTACGCTGATCGGCGACGACGAGCACGGCTGGAGCGACGACGGCGTGTTCAACGTCGAGGGCGGCTGCTACGCCAAGGTCATCCGCCTGTCGCGGGAGGGCGAGCCGGAGATCTACGACACCACGCGCCACTTCGGCACCGTGCTGGAGAACGTCGTCTGCGATCCCGAGACGCGCAAGCTGGACCTCGACGACGACAGCCTCACCGAGAACACCCGTTCCAGCTATCCTCTCACCCAGCTCATCAACGTGGACCACGGCGGCCGGGCCGGCCATCCGCGCCACGTCGTCTTCCTCACCTGCGACGCCTTCGGCGTGCTGCCGCCGATCAGCCGGCTGACGGACGAGCAGGCGATGTACCACTTCCTCTCCGGCTACACCGCCAAGGTGGCGGGCACCGAGCGCGGCGTCACGGAGCCGAAGGTGACCTTCAGCACCTGTTTCGGCTCGCCGTTCCTGCCGCTCCATCCCGGCGTCTACGCCGGCATGCTGGGCGAGAAGCTCGCGCGGCACAAGGCGCGCGTCTGGCTGCTCAACACGGGCTGGACGGGAGGTCCCTACGGCGTGGGCCAGCGCATCAAGCTCGGCTTCACTCGCCGCATGGTCACCGCCGCCCTCACCGGCGAGCTGGAGGGGGTCGACACCTGGACGGACCCCATCTTCGGCCTCGCCGTGCCCGTGAAGATCGACGGCGTGCCCGACAAGCTCCTGCGTCCCCGCGAGACCTGGCAGAGCCCTGCGGACTACGACGCCCGCGCCGGCAAGCTGGCCGAGATGTTCGCCGACAACTTCGAGAAGTACGAGAGCGGCGTCGACGAGGCGGTGAAGGCGGCGGGGCCGCGGGGGGTAAGGGCGTAGGGGGAGCCTGCGTAAATCCACCGGTCTGTCCTCCTCGGAGGGCAGACCGGTCCGGACGTCACCGCCCTACACGTCGTGCACCAACGGCTGCGGCCGGCACAGCCAGTACCCCTGGGCGTAGTCGACGCCCAGGTCCTTCAGCGCGTCGAGGGTCTGGCGGCTCTCCACCCACTCGGCGATCGTCTGCAGGCCCATGACGTGGCCGATCTGGTTGATCGACTCCACCATGGCGCGCTTGACGCGGTCCTCCATCATGTTCTGCACGAACTCGCCGTCGATCTTCAGGAAGTCCACCTGCAAGTCGCGCAGGTAGGCGAAGGAGGAGAGGCCGCTGCCGAAGTCGTCGAGGATGAAGCGGCAGCCTTTCTTTTTCAGCACCGAGATGAAGCGCATGGCGCTGCCGAGCTTGCTGATGGCGGCGGTCTCGGTGATCTCGAAGCAGACGCGCCGGGCGTCGACGCCGCTCTTCTCCAGTTGCTCGACGACGTAGCCGAGGAAGCCTTCCTCGCCGATCGACTGGCCGGAGACGTTGATGGCGAAGAGCACTCGCGCGCCTTCGCCCTCGCTCCGCTGCGCCTCGGCGAGGGCGCCGAAGGCGGTCTTCAACACCCAGCGGTCGAGCGAGGAGATGAGGTGGTAGCGCTCCGCCGCGGCGACGAAGGCGGTGGGCTCGATGACCTGGCCGTTGCGGTCGAGCATGCGGAGGAAGACCTCGCAGAGCATCTCGCCTGACGAGTCCTCGGCCTTCAGCGGCTGGATGAGCTGGTAGAAGAGGCGGAAGCGTCGGTCCTCGAAGGCGCGGTGGATGCGGTGGATCCACTGCATCTCGCCCTGGCGCTCGGCCACCGCCGTGTCGTCCAACTCGTACTCATGCACGCGGTTGCGGCCGCCGTCCTTGGCCACGTAGCAGGCGGCGTCGGCGGCGGAGAGCACGCTGCCGAGGTCGCCGCTGTTGGCGTCGACGGGCACCAGGCCGATGGAGACGCCGACCTCGAAGATCTGGTCCCGCCAGCAGAAGCGGAGCTCGCGCACGGTGCGCCGCATCTCGTCGGCGATCTGCCGCGCGTGGCTAAGGGGGCAGTCCTCCAGCAGGACGCCGAACTCGTCGCCCCCCAGCCGGGCCAGGACGTCGCTGCGCCGCACCCGCGGGCGCAGCAGCGCGGTGACCTGCTTGAGCATCTCGTCGCCGGCGAGGTGCCCGCAGGTGTCGTTGACGACCTTGAACTCGTCGAGGTCGAGGTAGAGCAGGACGTGCTGCCGGCTCTCGGCGCGGGCGCTGCGGATGGCGCGCTTCAGGCGCGCCTCGAACTCGCGGCGGTTGATCAGCCCGGTCAGCGAGTCGTGGCTGGCGAGATAGACCATCTCGCGCTCCATGCCGCGGAGCTGGCTGACGTCCTTGAACACCAGCACGGCGCCGAGCGCGGCGCCGCCGCGGTCCTGGATGGGCGCCGCCGAGTCGCGCACCGCGTACTCCTGGCCGTCCCGGCTCACCAGCAGGGCGTAGCCGGGGGACTCGACCACCCGCGTCTCGTCCAGGCAGCGGGCCACGGGGCTGGCCAGCGGCTGGCGGGTGATCTCGTCCACGAGTTGGAAGACCTCGGGCACGGTGCGGCCGATCGCCTCCGCGGCGCGCCAGCCGGTCAGCCGCTCGGCGACGGGGTTCAGGTAATCGATCCTGCCCGCGGCGTCGGTGCGGATGACGCCGTCGCCGATCGAGGCGAGGGTCACCTGGGCGAGCTCCTTCTCTCTCTGCAGGGAGGTCAAGAGAGCTTCGAGCTCCGGCGGCAGCAGGCCGTCGGGCTGGAGTCTCGAGGCGATGGAGGTGACCGTGCCCATGGATTCCCTGGAGGGACGGCGGGGGATGCAGCAAGAAACGCGCCTGGAGGGAGACGCCCACGGGGCGTCTCTACATTGGGGAAACGCGCTTTTCGAGGTAATTCCTTCTGCCCCGCCGTGTAAAGTCGCTAAATCAAAGGCTCCGGCATGGACAGCCCGTACCCCTGGGCGTAATCGACGCCGATCTCGCGCAGGGCTTCGAGGGTGGTGCGGTCCTCCACCGACTCGGCGATGGTGCGGATGTTCATCACCTGGCCGATCTGGTGGATGGACTCGACGAGGGCGCGCTGCACCGAGCTGCCGACCATGTCGCGCACGAAGGCGCCGTCGATCTTGAGGAAGTCCACCTGCAGGTTCTTGAGATAGGCGAAGGAGGAGAGGCCGCTGCCGAAGTCGTCGAGGACGAAGCGGAAGCCCATCTCCTTGAGCACCCGGATGAAGTGGGAGGCCTTGGCCAGGTTGCCCACCGCGGCCGTCTCGGTGATCTCGAAGAAGATGCGCCCCGGGGAGATGCCGGTGGCGTCGATCTCGGCGAGCACGTAGTCGAGGAACGACTCGTCGCCCACCGACTGGCCCGAGAGGTTGATGGCGAAGCGGGTGTTGTCGCCGTGGGAGAGGGTGCCGCAGGCGAGCGAGACGAAGGCGGCGTGGATGACCCAGCGGTCGATGGAGGCGATGAGGTGGTAGCGCTCGGCCGCCGGGATGAAGGCGGCGGGAGTGGCGATGCGGCCCTCCTCGTCGAGCATGCGGATGAACAGCTCGCAGAGCGGCGGCTCGCTGCCGTCGCCATGCAGCGGGTGGATGTTCTGCCGGTAGAGGCAGAAGCGGTGCTCGGCGAAGGCCTTGTGGATGCGGTAGATCCACTGCATCTCGCCGTAGCGCTCGGCGAGGGCGCTGTCGTCCGGCTGGTACTCGTGCATGCGGTTGCGGCCGCTCTCCTTGGCCACGTAGCAGGCGGCGTCGGCGGCGGAGAGCACGCGCGCGATGTCGCCGGAAACGGCGGTGATCGGCACCAGGCCGATCGAGACGCCGATCTCGAAGATCCGCTCCTGCCAGCCGAAGCGGTACTGGCGCACGGCGGCGCGCAGGCGCTCGCCGAGCTCGCGGGCGTGCTCCAGGGTGGCATCCTCCAGCAG
Organism: Thermoanaerobaculia bacterium; assembly: GCA_036558045.1. Lineage (GTDB taxonomy): Bacteria > Acidobacteriota > Thermoanaerobaculia > Multivoradales > UBA5704 > DATARR01. The sequence continues at coordinate 1,654 of DATBGJ010000106.1, read as the reverse complement.
CACGCCGAACTCGTCGCCGCCGAGCCGCGCCAGGGTGTCGCTCTTGCGCACCAGCGAGCGCAGCAGGGAGGTGATCTGCTTCAGCAGCTCGTCGCCCGCGAGATGCCCGCAGGTGTCGTTGACCACCTTGAACTCGTCGAGGTCGAGGTAGAAGAGGGCGTGCTCCCGGCCTTCCTCGTACGCGGTGTCGAGGCAGAGCTGCAGGCGCTTCTCGAACTCGCGCCGGTTGATCAGGCCGGTCAGCGGATCGTGGCGGGCGAGATAGATCATCTCGCGCTCCATGCCGCGGAGCTGGGTGACGTCCTTGAACACCAGCACGCTGCCGGTGGTGCGGCCCTGGCGGTCCTGGATGGGCGCCACGGAATCGCGGATGGCGCTCTCCCGGCCGTCGCGCCGCACCAGCATGGAATACGCAGTGTGCTCGATGACGCGGCCCTCGGCGAGGCAGCGCTCGACGGCGTTGGGCAGCGGCTTGCCGGTGGCCTCGTCGATGACCTTGAAGACCTTGGTGACCGGCTCGCCGCAGGCGTCGGCGAAGCTCCAGCCGGTGAGGCGCTCCGCCACGGGGTTCAGGTAGTCGACGACGCCGGCGGCGTCGGTGCGGATGACGCCGTCGCCGATCGAGGCGAGCGTCACCTGGGCCAGCTCCTTCTCCTTGGCGAGGTCCTCGACGGCGCCGCGCAGGGCGACCTCGGCCTGCTTGCGCTCGGTAATGTCGACGGCGGTGGCGAGGGCGGCGGGCTCGCCGTCGTCGAGCTCGATCACCGCCGCGGAGAGCTCGATCCACCGCTCGCGGCCGTCCTTGGTGCGGAGGCGCGTCTCGTAGCGCTCGGGCACCGGCTCGCCGCGCAGGCGGGCCTCGGCGCGGCCGCGCAGCGCCGAGCGGATCTCCGGCGGCACGACGAGGTCCCAGGAGGACTCGCCGAGCAGCTCCTCGGCGGTGTAGCCGCTGAGCTCCTCGCAGGCGGGATTGACGTACAGCACCTGCTCGCCGCGGCAGACGAAGATCGCCGTGGAGGTGGACTCGGCCAGGGTGCGGAACAGCCGGTCACTGCCGCCGAGCGGCAGCCCGGTCGCCTTGACCTTGCTCATCGCGCGGCCTTCACGGGGACGGGACGAGATCTCCAGGGAACATGACCTCCTTGAGCACCGAAATGAGTTGGTCTCAGGATACGGGTCTTTCAGGGTTCAGCGCAAGGCGAGGGGGAGAGAGGGAGCACGGACGGACACGGACGAGGACCGTCAATCCCGGACCGCGGGCGCGAGCAAAGCTGCTGCCACGGCGCCCTCGCGCTCGGCGAGCTCCATCAGGCCCTTGATGCCGTGCCGGAGCTGAAAGGCCTCGAATCCGGCCTCGCGCATCTTCTCGGCGAGGTGAGCGCTCTTCAGGCCCACCTCGCAGACCAGCACGTACAAGCGGTCGCGGGCGAAGGCGGGGAACGCCGACAGGGCATGCGGCAGGTCGAGATGGAGGGCTCCCGGATAGTGCCAGCTCCGGAAGGCGTTGGCCGAGCGCAGGTCGATCACCGCGGCGCCCGGCGGGACGGCGTCGACCTCGGGGATGCGCGCGTCGAGGCTCTCGGGCTCGACGCGGCGGAGGTCGAAGACGCGCCGGGCGTCCACCAGGGCGTCGAGGCGCGCCAGGTCGAGGCCG
>DATBGJ010000105.1:0-2712 GCA_036558045.1 Thermoanaerobaculia bacterium | reverse complement strand
GATCTTTCTGCTCTATCTGGGACAGACCGCGCTGTTGGGGCTCGCCGGCAGCCTGGCGGGCATCGTCGCCGGCGCGGCCGTCCAACTCGTCCTGCCGTCGCTCTTCCCCGACCTCATCCCGGGCGAGCTGATCCGTCCCTGGCAGCCCGCCGCCCTGCTGCGCGGGCTGGGCCTGGGCCTGGGCGTGGCGATCCTCTTCAGCCTGCCGCCGCTCTCGGCCGTGCTGCGCGTCTCGCCGGCGCGGGTGCTGCGCCGCGACGCCGAGCCCCTGCCGCGCCACCGCTGGGTGACGGCGGCCACGGTGGTGATCCTGGCGCTGGGCATCTGGGGCATGGCATCTCTCCAGTCCGGCTCTTCCTTCCAGGGGCTCCAGTTCACCGGCGGGGTGACGCTGGTCACGGCGGCGCTCGCCGCGGCCGCCTTCCTCGTCTCCTGGGGGGTGCGCCGCCTGCCGCGCGACGCCCCGCCGCGGTGGGCCCGCCTCTGGCTGCGCCACGGTCTCGCGGCCCTCGCCCGCCCGGGCGCCGGCGGCAGCGGGGCCATCGTCGCCCTCGGCCTCGGCGTCCTCGTCGTGCTCGCCATGTCGCTCGTCGAGGGCCGCCTGGTGAGCCAACTGGCCGCCGAGTTCCCGGCCAACGCGCCGAGCGCCTTCCTGATCGACATCCAACCGGACCAGTGGCCCGGCGTGCAACGGCTGCTGCGGCAGGCGGGCGCCGAGAACGTCGAATCCGTGCCGGTGGTGATGGCGCGCCTGGCGGCCATCGACGGCGTGCACGCCGAGGACCTGGTCCGCAAGACCGAGGAGAACGGCGGCCGGCGTTGGGCGCTCACCCGCGAGCAGCGGCTCACCTACATGGCAAAGCTGCCGGCCGACAACCAGATCGTCGCCGGCGCTCTGTGGAGCGATCCGCGCCGCGCCGAGGTGAGCGTCGAGAAGGAGTTCGCCGACGACGTCGGCGTGCGGCTGGGCTCCACCCTGCGCTTCAACGTCCAGGGAGTGCCGCTCGACCTCAAGGTCACCAGCCTGCGCACGGTGGACTGGGGGACCTTCGGTATCAACTTCTTCCTCGTCGTCGAGCCCGGCGTGCTGGAGCAGGCTCCGCAGCAGCGTCTGGCGACGGCGCACCTGCCGCGCGGCGGCGAGCAGCGGGCGCAGGACCTGCTGGCGGCGGAGTATCCGAACGTCACCCTGCTGCGCATCCGCGAGATCCTGGAGAAGGTCCTCAAGGTGCTGCGCCGCATCAGCCTCGGCATCCGCTTCCTCGGCGGCTTCACGGTGGCCGCTGGGATCGCCATCCTGGCCGGGGCGATCAGCGCCGCCGCGGCCCGCCGCGGCCGCGAGGTGGCTCTCCTGAAGACGCTGGGGATGACCCGGCGCGGCGTCGCGGCGACCTTCGCGGTCGAGTACGCCCTGGTGGGGCTCGTCGCCGGCACGATCGGCGCCATCGGCGGCACCGTCCTCGCCTGGGGAGTCGTCACCCGCGGCTTCGAGATCCCCTGGCGCTTCGATCCTCTGGCGCTGAGCGTCGCGCTGGCGACCAGCGTGGCACTGGCGGTTGTTGCCGGCCTCGCCGCGAGCCTGCGCGCGTTGGAGAGGCGGCCGATCGAGGTGCTGCGGGCGGAGTGAGGAGACCTCTAGAGGCGGATCGCTCTCACGCCGCAGGCGGGGAGAAAACCGCGACAGAACCCAGGTCCACCTCCTGCCCCGCTTGCCAAAGATCGTACTGGGTCTGGAGGTTGACCCAGAACTCCGGCGAGGTGCCGAACGCCCGCGCGAGCCGGTAGGCCATGGGCGAGCTGATCCGTGCGCGCTCGTTGACGATCACCGAGAGCGTCTTCCGCGCCACACCAAGACCCTTGGCCACATCCGAGACCGATAGTCCCAAAGGTTTGAGGTAGTCCTCACGCAAAATCTCTCCGGGATGACAGGGACTGTGCATCGCTACTTCTCCAATCAGTGATAATCCTCGTAGTTCACGCTGTCGCAGTTGCGTCCGTCAAAGGTAAAGGTAATTCGCCAGTTTTGATCTACATCCACCGCCCACTCTCCCTCTCGCGCTCCCTTGAGGCGATGAAGCCGCAGGCCGGGCGCCGAGAGATCCGGCACGCTCGCAGCAGCATTCAGCCGAGTCAGGATCCGACGAATTTTGACAATGTGGCTCGGATGAAGACCCCTGGCATCGCCTTTCTCAAAGAATCGCTGCAGCCCCCGGTGGCGGAACCCAACGATCACCGCTCAAGTGTAACCTGGTACGTATCAGGGATCAAATCGGCGCCACGCGGCAAGCGCGGCGCCAGGTTCTCGTCGAGGAGAAGCTTGGGGCTGGGCTCAGGCATCGGGAGTGCTCCAGAGGACTCGCTCCCGCTCAGCGGCGTAGGCAAGGCAAGCGCGAATATCCTCGGGGGTCAACGATGGGAAATCGGACACGATCTCGTTCTCGCTCATACCCGAGGCGAGGTAGGAGAGAACATCTCCGACGGTGATACGCGTCCCACGAACTGTGGCTTTCCCGAAGCGGATCTGGGGATCGATGACGATCCGATCATGGTAGTCCATATGCGGAATGCTAGGGAGAGTCGAGCGGTCGGTCAAGGGAGCGCTCAGCCCCACTGAAGACCCTCGGGATGACCCGCCGCGGCGTGGCGGCATCGGATCGAGGTGCTGCGGGCGGAGTGAGGGTCTGCAGAGACCAGGTGTAGAATTGCACTATG
>DATBGJ010000104.1:0-1995 GCA_036558045.1 Thermoanaerobaculia bacterium | reverse complement strand
CGGCAAGATCTTCCGCGACAGCGAGTTCATCCTCGGCGTCGAGCCGCGCCGCGGCGGCCGCACCCATGTCTATCTCTCCGACATGGACTGCGACGGCGCCGACAAGCCCAAGACCCCGTGCGCGGGGAAGACCGGCAAGGTGCGGATCATGAGCACCCTGGGCTCGCGCACCTCGGCGCTCCTCGATCTCGACGGCGACGGCGACCTCGACATCGTCACCGGCGACTTCAACTCCGAGCCGCAGGTGCTGATCAGCAATCTGGCCGAGAAGAAGCCCATCCACTGGCTGAAGGTGAAGCTGCGGGGCACGAAGTCCAACCGCGACGGCCTCGGCGCGCGGGTGCGGCTCAAGGCCGGCGGCGAGACCTGGACGCAGTGGAACGACGGCAGCTCGGGCTACCTTTCCCACAGCGTCATGCCGCTCTACTTCGGCCTCGGCGACGCCGAGAAGGTCGACTCGGTGGAGGTGACCTGGCCTTCAGGGAAGAAGCAGACGGTGGCGGGGCCGAAGGCGAATTCGCAGATCGAGATCGTGGAGAAGAAAGACTAACCCGCGATCGCCTCGAGATCCCGCATCAACGCTTTCATCGACTCCTTGTCGAAGGCGTCGTAATACCCGCGGATCCGGCCCTCGCCGTCCACCAGTACGAAGCGGGTGCTGTGGAGGATGGGCTCCGCCGTCTTGGCATCCTTCGGCGCAGCGTCGACTCCCAGCTTGAAGCCCTCTTTGGAGAGCCGGTAGATCTGTCCGCCATCGCCGGTGAGGAACAGCCAGCGCGCCGGCGCCTTGAACGACGCGGCGTAGCGCTGGAGGACCTCCGGCGTGTCGTGCTCGGGATCGACGGAGATGGACACGAGGCGCACTTCTAAATCCCGCGCCAGCTCGCGGTCGAGCCGGGCCATGCGCGAGGTCATCATCGGGCAGGAGGCGGGGCAGCGGGTGAAGATGAAGTCGGCGATCCAGGGCGATCCGGCGAGGTCCGCGCGGCGGACGGTCCGGCCGTCGCGGTTGACGAGCGTGAACTCGGGCACGGAGCCGAGCACGGGAGGAGGCTCCGGTCGCCGCAACCGCACCAGCGCCGCGGCGACCACTCCGACGAGGGCTGCGATGAGCAGGCCCCAGAGAATGCCGCGGCGGACCGGGAGCGCCACGCCGGCTAGGAGACCACCCGGTCCAGCAGCATGACGAGAAGCAGACCCGGGAAGTACAGGAGCGAGGCCAGCATCAGCCGGCGCGCTCCGGGGTTCGAGCGGGCCTCGGCGAAGGCGAAGGCGAAGCCCAGGTAGATGAGGCCGAAGGCGAAAGCGCCGAAGAAGTAGACGATGCCCATGAGGCCGAGCAGCGAGGGGAGCAGCGAGATCGGCACCAGGGCCGCGCCGTAGAGCACGGCTTGGCGGCCCGTGCGGGTCCCTTCGGGATCGAGCACCGGCAGCATCGGGAAGCCGCCGCGCGCGTAGTCCTCGCGGCACAGCCAGGCGATGGCGAGGAAGTGCGGGAGCTGCCAGAAGAAGAGGATGCCGAAGAGCACCCAGGCGGCGGCGTCCAGCTCGTTGCGCACGGCGCTCCAGCCCATCATCGGCGGGATGGCGCCCGGGATGGCGCCGATCACCGTGGCGAGCGAGCTGACGCGCTTGAGCGGCGTGTAGACGAAGACGTAGCCGGCGAGGGCGGCGGCGCCGAGCAGGGCGGTCAGCAGGTTTACCGCCAGGGCGAGCTCGACGAGCCCCAGGACCGCCAGCAGCACGCCGAACGACAGCGCGGCGTCGGGGCTCATCCTTCCCGCGGGCAGCGGCCGGCCCGCGGTGCGGTTCATCAGGGCGTCGGTATCCCGCTCCAGGACGTGGTTCAGCACCGAGGCGCCGGCCGAGATGAGGCCGGTGCCCACGAGGGTATAGACCAGCAGGAAGAAGTCGAAGTGGTTCTGAGCCGCCAGCAGGTAGCCCAGGCCGGCCGTGAGCACCACCATGAGGGTGATGCCCGGCTTGGTCATCTCC
>DATBGJ010000103.1:0-5337 GCA_036558045.1 Thermoanaerobaculia bacterium | reverse complement strand
GGCGGGCGCCGGAGTTGTGCTCCGGCGCGCCGCCGCGTCTGCGGCTGGGGTGTGGACGCGGCGGACCAGGGCTTCGAAACGGCGGTCGCCCCGCAGGGCATCCCACTGCCTCAACTGTCCGATCCAGCGCACGTAGGGATTGCGTTGCTCGACGGCTTTCTCGAGCCAGGCGATGGCCCGGTCGCGGTCGCCGGCGAGGGACGCGGCCTCGGCGATCAGCCATCCGCCCCACTCTCCGGGCCGGGACCGCTCCAGGTGGTCGCACGCCGCGAGCAGAGCCGGGCGATAGCCGGACTTTGCATACACTCGGGCGGCGTGGCGGGCCGCCTCGGGGTAACCCGACAGGGAAAGGGTCTGCTGGAATTCCGCGAACGCCTCGGCCGGCCTGTCCTTGGCGTGCAGGGCGAACCAGAGCTGCTCGTGCGCCAGGGCCAGGCGCGGCTCCAATTCGATCACTTTCCGGGCCTGCTCGACGGCCCGGTCATAATCGCCCCGGATCAAGGCGTACTCCGCGGTGTTGGCGACGATCGTCGGCGAGAACGGGTTGAGCTGCCGGGCGATGTCCAGGTGCTGCGCCGCCTCGTCGAAACGGCTGACCGAGATCAGGTAACCCGCGAGCCACTGATGCGCGTTGGCGGAGCTGGGATTGAGCTCGAGGGCCTTGCGGAAGGCCCGTTCGGCGCCGGCTCCATCCCAGTCGAAATTCAGCGTCACCAGCCCCAGAGAGGCGTGCGCGTCGGCGAGCGAGCCGTCGAGCGCCAGCGCCCGCGAAGCCGCGGCCTTCGCCTGGCGGAACGACTGCTCGCGCGGCTCATACCCCAGGACGCCGAGCAGGATGTAGGAGTCCGCGAGGCCCGCGTAGGCAGGCGCGTAGGTCGGGTCGGCGGCGATGGCCTTGCGGAAGTCCTTGATCGCCTGGTGCAGCTCTTCGGGCGTGCGTTTGTTCCAATGGAACCGTCCCTGCAGGTACAGGTCGTACACGGCGGGATCGACCCGTCGCGCATCGGAGAGCCGCGCCTTCTCCTGGTCGGTCAGCTCGAGCTGCACCTGATGGGCGACTTCCCGCGCCACGTCGTCCTGGAGGGCGAGGACGTCTCTGGCGTCGCGGTTGAAGATCGCGGTCCAGAGCTGCTGCTCGGGCTCGGCGCGCACGAGCTGCGTGGTGATCCGCAACCGCTCGCCGGAGCGCGTCACCGTGCCGGTGAGCACGACGTCCACGCCGAGCTCGCTGGCGATCGACGGCAGGGGCTTCTCGGAGTCCTTGTAACGCATCACCGACTGCCGCGAGATCACCCGCACGTGGCCGAGGTTGCCCAGCGAGGTGATCAGGGCTTCGGTCATGCCGTCGGCGAAGTATTCGGGCTCGGCGGAAAGGGTGTGCAGCGGCAAGACGGCGAGCGCCGAGATCGCCGGCCGGGCAGCGGCGGGCGCGCCGCCGCTTCGTCTGCCGCCCTGCGCGACGTACCAGCCGCCGGCGGCGAGCAGGAGCGCCAGCGCGGCGCCGGCGCCCACGGTGCGGAGAGGCCCCGGCGAGCGGCCTTCCCCTGCCGGGGCCGCGGCGGTCCGCGGCGCCAGGTCCGCAGATCTGGCGCCGGAAGTCGGCCGCCAGTTCGGAACGACCTCCAGCTCGGTCGGCTCCAAGGGAGCCTCCTGCGTACGATCGCTCTGCAGCACCGTGCCTGACCGGGAGGCCGGATTCAGCTCGTGCAGCAGGCTCGCGAGGTCGTGGCGCAAGGCGCGGGCGCTGGCGTACCGCCGCGGCGGGTCCTTTTCCAGACAGCGCAGGACGATCTCGTCCAGGCGCGGGTCGAGCTCGGGCCGCACCGCGTGCGGCGGGCGGGGCCGCAGCTCCAGGATCGCCAGCATCTCCTCGGCGGCATCCGCACCGCGGAACGGCCGGAAACCGGTCGCCATCTGATAGAGGACGATGCCGAGGGAGAAGAGGTCGGAGCCTGGGGCGAGCGCCTGCCGCCGGATCTGCTCGGGCGACATGTAGGAGAGGGTGCCGACGATGTTGCCCTCCTGCGTCAAGGGCTCGGCCTCGCCGACGCTGTGGCGCTCCTGCGTCAGGGGCTCGGCCTCGCCGAGGATCGTCGCGGCTTCGCCGGTGGGCGGCAGCCGCTTGGCGATGCCGAAGTCGAGGATCGTCACCCGGCCCGCGGCGTTGACCATGATATTGCCGGGCTTGAGGTCGCGGTGGAGGACGCCGTGCTCGTGCGCGGCGGCGAGCCCGTCGGCGAGCTGGACGGCGACGTCGAGGAGCTGCCCGAGGCCCATGCCGTGAGGCGGGATCAGCTCCGTCAGCTTCCTGCCCTCGACGAGCTCCATGGCGAGGAACGGCAGGCCGTCGTGCTCCTCGACCGAGTAGATGGTCACGATGTTCGGATGGTTGATCGCGGCGAGGGCCTGCGCTTCGTGCTGGAAGCGCGCGAGCTGCAGCGGCTCGTGCGAGAGATCGGCGGGCGGCACCTTGAGAGCCACCTTGCGGCCGAGGCGGGTGTCCTGGGCCAGGTAGACCTCGCCCATGCCTCCGGATCCGAGGTGCCCCAAGACCCGGTAATGGGAGAGCTCGGGTCCGATCAAGGAGTGGGCCCTACCTGTTCTCCCGGACCATGCTCAGCGCTCCCGAGTCTGTAGCGGTTTCTTGGCGCCTATACTAACGCATTTCACTCGCTCCGGTTTCAGCATTCCGATGCGGTAGCATGCCCGCGTCATGAGCACCTCCCGCCGCCAGGCCCTCGCCGGCGCCGCCGCGCTGGCGTTCTCCGGTGCCCTGCCCCGTCCTCTCTCCGCGCTGCGGTTGAACGCGGAGAAGCCGCGGACCGTCAAGCCCCTTCGCCTCCAGCCTGGCGATACCGTGGGCCTGGTGGACCCGGCGAGCGCGCTGTGGGAGCCGATGAACGTGGAGATCGTGGAGGAGTCGCTGGCGGCGCTCGGTTTCAAGGCGAAGCGCGGGGCGAACCTGCTGGCGCGGCGCGGCTACTTCGCCGGCACCGACGAGCAGCGCGCCGCCGACGTCAACGCCATGTTCGCGGACCCCGAGGTGCGGGCGATCCACTGCGTGCGCGGCGGCTGGGGATGCGCCCGCCTGCTGCCTTTGCTGGATTGGAAGACCCTCGCGCGGAATCCGAAGATCCTCCTCGGCTACAGCGACATCACCGCGCTCCTGCTCGCCCTGCACGCGAAGACCGGATTGGTGACCTTCCACGGACCGGTGGGCACGTCGCAATGGAACCCGTTCAACGTCGGCTACATGAAGCGGGTGCTCCAGGAGGGCGAGGCGGTCACCTTCGAGAACCTCAAGGAGGTGGGCGAGGACGATCTCACGGTGGTCGAGAACCGCGTGCAGACGCTCCGTCCCGGCACGGCGCGCGGCCGGCTGCTCGGCGGCAACCTCTCGGTGCTCGCGAGCCTCGTGGGCTCGGGATATCTGCCGGATTGGGACGGCTGCGTCCTTTTCCTGGAGGACGTGGAGGAGGCGCCGTACCGCATCGACCGCATGCTCACGCAGCTACGGCTCGCCGGCATCCTGGAGAGGGCGCGCGCCGTGATCTGGGGGCAGTGCTCGGATTGCCGGCCCGGCGAGGGCTTCGGCTCGCTGACCATCGGCGAGGTGCTCCAGGACCACATCAAGCCGCTGGGCGTGCCGGCCTGGCAGGGAGCCATGATCGGCCACGTCGAGAAGCAGTTCACCCTGCCAATCGGCGTCGAGGTCGAGGTGGACGCGGCGGCCGGCACCGTGCGGATGCTGGAGCCGGCGGTGATTGCGAATCCGGTTTAGTTCAAGGCCAGAGCGTCCCTTCCGCGAGCGTGGTGAGGAGCTTGTCGAGCGGCCAGATCTCGATTCCCTCCGGAGTGCGCAGCTCGCGTGTGCCGGTATAGACCAGGAGCCGCCGCGCGAGCCGCGGCAGATCGCCGATCGCCGTGAGGCCGGAGAGCCAGGCGGGCGTGAAGCGTGCCCCGGCTTTCACTTCGAGGGCCAGGTGCTCGCCGCCCCGCTGGAGGAGAAAATCGACCTCGACCGACCGGGTTTCGGCCGGCGCCCAGTAGGCGATCTCGTCGAAGAGCGGCCCCGTGTCGCCGTAGGCGCGGAGCAAGGTGTGGATCCAGCCTTCAAACAGGGAGCCCGCCTCCTCGGAAGACACGGCGCCGAGCTGCTTTTTGACCGCGCGTACCAAGCCGGGATCGAGCCAGTAGAGCTTCGGGTGCTTTCGCTCCCGCACTCGCAGGCGAGTCTCGAAAGCCGCGAGCCGCCAGGCAAGCAGGGTGTCTTCGAGGATCTCGAGATAGCCCTGGACGGTGGACCGCGCGGTGCCCGAATCGCGGGCGATTCCGGCGACGTTGACGACCTGGCCGTGAGCGAGAGCGGCGATGGGGAGGAAGCGGACGAAGCCCGGAAGATTCCGCACCAACGCTTCGCCCCGGATCTCCTCACGGAGGTAGAGCTGGACATAGGCCGCCAACGTCGCGGCTCGATCCTCGGACGCCACGACGAGAGGGATGCTACCGAACTGCAAGGTGCTCTCGAGGTTGAAGGCAGCGCCCAGCTCTTGCGGCACGAAAGGGTACATCGTTCGCCATAGAGCCCGGCCGGCCAAGAGGTTGGTCCCCGCGGTCTTGAGCTTCCGGGCGCTCGATCCGAGCAGCGCGAATCGCAGCCCCAATTCCTCGATCGCGCGGTGGACCTCGTTCAAGAGCCCGGGAATCCGTTGCACCTCGTCGACCACCACCCAACTGTCCGGCTCGAGCGTCCGCAACTCGGCTCCGAACAAAGCCGGGTCAGCCAGGAAGCTTTGAAAAAGCCCCTCGTCGAGAAGGTCGAAGCGGCGAGCGCCTGGGAAGGTCTCGCGTGCCCAGGTGCTCTTGCCGACGCCGCGGGCACCGAAGAGGAAGAAGCTGCCCTTCGGCGCGACGGTGATCCGTGGAAGTACCTCCTTGACCATGCCGCCGTCATTTTACGCCGTAAAACGCCGGCATGGTGTACAAGTTTAGGGCAGCCCTATCGCAGATCCTACGGCGCGTGCTGGCAGCCGGTGACGGTGCCGGTCACTCCGGCCTCTTTCCAGGCGTCACCGGCGCTGCCGCAGGCGAGGGTGCCGTTGACCGTCGTGCTGCCGATCAGCAGGGCCCGCGAGAAGGTATTGATGAACGTCGAGCCCTTGAGCTGGCTCTGGAGGCCGGTTTCAGTGGACGGCTCGGTGACCAGGGTGGAGAAGTAATCGAGGCTGTTGACGCGCGGGTTGCCGCTCGGCGTCACACCGGTCGAGGTCTGCTGCGCGCCGTAGAGGGAGATCTGGCCGCGGTCGCCGGCGGTCACCTGGCCGGCGAAGGGTCCGG
>DATBGJ010000102.1:0-7366 GCA_036558045.1 Thermoanaerobaculia bacterium | reverse complement strand
CGTCCAGGACGACCGCCTTGGCCTCACCGTTTCTTGTGATGACCACAGGGCGACGGGATTCATTGACCTGATCGAGCAGCTCCTCCGCCCGAGTCTTCAGGAAGGTCATCGGCTTGATATCTTCCTTGAGTCTCATGGATTCTCTCACCTCGCAGAGCTGAAGGTACCACGTTCCAGGGCGCGGCACAGCCCCGGGAATGCATTGAGCCTGCCGGCTCGTTCCCAACAATGGGAGTTTCTTGCGAGATGGCAGACGTACCCGTCACCGGCGACACCGTTCCCACGAAGTACTGGCACGCGCTCGACAACGGGCGCATCCAGTGCGACCTCTGCCCGCGCTTCTGCAAGCTGCTGGAGGGGCAGCGGGGGTTGTGCTTCGTGCGCGCGCGCCAGGACGACCGGATCGTGCTCACCACCTACGGCCGGTCGAGCGGCTTCTGCGTCGATCCCATCGAGAAGAAGCCCCTCAACCACTTCCTGCCGGGGACGCCGATCCTCTCCTTCGGCACCGCCGGCTGCAACCTCGCCTGCAAGTTCTGCCAGAACTGGGACATCAGCAAGTCGCGCGAGATCGACACCCTGGCCGACCAGGCTTCGCCGGAGGCGATCGCCCGCGCCGCCCAGCGCCTCGGCTGCTCCAGCGTGGCCTTCACCTACAACGATCCGGTGATCTTCATGGAGTACGCCGTCGACGTGGCGGACGCCTGCCACGAGCTCGGCATCCAGGCCGTGGCCGTAACCGCGGGCGAGATCTGCCCCGAGCCGCGCGCGGAGCTCTACCGCCACATGGACGCGGCGAACGTGGACCTCAAGGCGTTCACCGAGCGCTTCTACCGCAACGTCTGCGGCGGCTCGCTCGCAGCGGTGCTCGACACGCTCGTCTATCTCAAGCACGAGACCGGCGTCTGGTTCGAGATCACCAACCTCATCATCCCCGGGGAGAACGACTCGGAGCGGGAGATCGACGAGATGACGCGCTGGATCGCCGAGGAGCTCGGCCCGGACGTGCCGATTCATTTCACGGCCTTCCATCCCGACTGGAAGATGATGGACCACCCGCCGACGCCGGCCGCGACGCTCGTCCGGGCGCGCCGCATCGCGCTCGCCAACGGCATCCGCTACGCCTATACCGGCAACGTCCACGACGAGGACGGCGGCAGCACGTACTGCCACGCCTGCGGCGAGCGCCTCATCGGCCGCGACTGGTTCGTGCTCACCGAGTGGAACCTCACGCCGGAGGGCCACTGCGCCTCCTGCGGCACCCCCTGCGCCGGCCGCTTCCAGGCCGCTCCCGGCACCTGGGGCGCCCGCCGCGTCCCCGTGCGCCTGCGCGACTTCGCGCTGCCGAAGGCGCAGGCGGCGTCGGGGCTGCGGATCATCTGAAGCCTTTCATCTACAATCCCCCCATGCCCGCCGTGGAAGACCGCCTGCTCTCCGGCGTTCCCGATCCGGAGGACCTCGGTGTCGAGGCGACGCTGCGCCCGCAGCGGCTGGAGGAGTACGTCGGCCAGCGCAAGGTGATCGACAACCTGCGGGTGTTCATCCGCGCCGCGCGCGAGCGGCGGGAGAGCCTCGACCACGTGCTCCTCTTCGGCCCGCCGGGGCTCGGCAAGACGACGCTCGCCCACATCATCGCCAGCGAGATGGGCGCGCCCCTGCGCACCACCGCCGGCCCGGTGCTCGAGCGCGCCGGCGATCTCGCGGCGATCCTCACCAACCTCGACGCCGGCGAGGTGCTGTTCATCGACGAGATCCACCGCCTGGGCCCCACCATCGAGGAGATCCTCTATCCCGCGCTGGAAGACTTCCGGCTCGACCTCGTCATCGGCCAGGGACCGGCGGCACGCACGGTGAAGATCGAGCTGCCCCGTTTCACGCTCGTCGGCGCCACCACCCGCGCCGGCCTCATCAGCGCGCCGCTGCGGGCTCGCTTCGGCATCGTCCATCGGCTGGACTTCTACCGCCCCGAAGAGCTGACGGAGATCGTCCTCCGCTCGGCGCGGCTGCTCGGCATCCCCATCGAACAGGCAGGGGCGGAGGAGATCGCCCGCCGCAGCCGCGGCACGCCGCGCGTGGCGAACCGCCTGCTGCGCCGGGTGCGCGACTTCGCCCAGGTGGAGCGGGCGAAGAGCGTGGACCTGGAAGGCGCCCGCCGCGCCCTCGCCCTCCTGGAGGTGGACGAGTTCGGCTTCGAGGATCTCGACCGCAAGATCCTCACCACTCTGATCGAGCATTACGACGGCGGCCCGGCCGGCCTCAAGGCGCTGGCCGTGGCCGTGGGCGAGGACACCGGCACCATCGAGGACCTCTACGAGCCGTTCCTCATCCAGGAAGGTTTCCTCCAGCGCACGCCGCGGGGCCGCGTGGCCACGCGCCGCGCCTACCAGCACCTCGGGCTCCGCCAGCCGCCCGGCACCACCGGCAGCCTTTTCTGAGCGGTCTCTCCCCCTTGGCGATGCGCCGCGCCGCTCTGATCTACAACCCGCGATCGGGGCGCCAGCGGCACGCGCGCGTCATGGACGCGATCCTCGCCGCCCTGCGCCGCGGCGGCTTCGACGTCGAGCCCGTCCCCACGGCCTTCGCCGGGCAGGCCACCGCGCTGGCCCGCGAGCTGGCGCGGGAGGCGGAGGCCGTCTTCGCGTTCGGCGGCGACGGCACGATCCGCGAGGCCGCCTGCGGCCTGCTCGGCTCTCCCGCGGCGCTGGGGATCCTCCCCGGCGGCACCACCAACGTGCTGGCGCGGGCGCTCGGCCTGCCCGCAGACCCGGTGATGGCCGCCGGCGTGATGGGCACCCTTCCGGTCCGTCCGCTCGACGTGGGGCTCGCCGGCGATCATCCATTCCTCATGATGGTCTCCGCCGGCCTCGACGCCAGCGCGCTCGCCGCCCTCGACGCGCGGCTCAAGTGGCGGTTCGGCAAGGGCGCCATCGCCGCTCAGGCATGCCGCGAGTGGTGGCGCTATGCTTATCCGCGGCTCGACATCAGTGCCGACGGCGAGCGGTTGAGCGCCACTTTCGCGGCCGTGGCGAACATCCCTCTCTACGGCGGCGCGTTCCGTCTGGCGCCCGAGGCCCGCTCCGACGACGGCTGGCTCGACCTCGTCCTCTTCCGGGGAACCGGCCGCGCCGCCACGCTGTCGTTCACCTTCGACCTGGCCCGCTCGGCTCATCTGAGGCGGCGCGACGTCGAGGTCCGGCGCGTGCGCGAGGTGGTGTTTCACGGGCCCGATGGGGCGCCGGCGCAGGTGGACGGCGACGTCTGTCAGGAACGGCTGCCGTTCACCGCACGGCTCGCGTCGGAGCGACTGATGGTGCTGGCACCGAATTGAATGGCAAAGGAAGAATAGCGAATGAAGAAGCGTCCGCTAGACCCGATCTTCTCACCGCGCTCGATCGCCGTCATCGGCGCCTCGCGCCGCCGCGACTCGCTCGGCTTCAGCCTGCTCCACAACCTGGTGGTCAACGAGTTCAACGGCGCGATCTTCCCCGTCAATCCGCAGGCTCACGCCATCCACTCCCTCAAGTGCTATCCGGCGATCGCGGCCATCCCGGACGCCGTGGATCTCGCCGTCGTCATGGTGCCGCGCGACAAAGTGCAGGGCGTGGTGGAGGAATGCATCGCCAAAAAGGTGAGCGGCCTCGTCGTCATCACCGCCGGCTTCTCCGAGACCGGCGAGGAGGGCGCGGCCCTCGAACGGCGGCTGCGCGAGACGGTGCGCGCCGCCGGCGTGCGCATGATCGGCCCCAACTGCATGGGCGTGATCAACGCCGATCCCGAGCTGCGGCTGGACGCCACCTTCGCGCCCACGCCGGCGCGCTGGGGTTCCATCGGCTTCGTCAGCCAGTCGGGAGCGCTCGGGGTGGCCATCCTCAACGTGGCGCAGGACCTCGGCATCGGCCTCACCCAGTTCGTCTCCATGGGCAACAAGGCGGACGTCTCCGGCAACGACCTCATCGAGCATTGGGAGGACGATCCGGCGACCAGGGTCATCGCCATGTATCTGGAGTCGTTCGGCAACCCGCGGCGCTTCACCGAGATCGCCAAGCGGGTGACGCGCAAGAAGCCGATCCTGGTGGTCAAGTCCGGGCGCACGCCGGAGGGCGCGCGGGCGGCCACCAGCCACACCGGCGCCATGGCCGGCACGGACGTCACCGTCTCGGCGTTCCTCGAGCAGTGCGGCGTGCTGCGCGCCAACACCATCGAGGAGCTGTTCGACGTGGCGCGCGCCCTCGCCCGCTGTCCGCTCCCCGGCGGCTTCCGGGTGGGCATCGTCACCAACGCCGGCGGTCCCGCCATCATGGCGACGGACGCCTGCGTCAACCTCGGGCTGCGCATGGCCGAGCTCTCCGACTCGACGCGCGCCACGCTACGCTCCTTCCTGCCCTCGGCGGCGAGCGTCGGCAATCCGGTGGACATGATCGCCTCCGCCACCTCCGAGAACTACGCGCGCACCGTCGCCGCCGTGCTCGACGACCCGCAGGTGGACATGGCGATGGTGATCAACGTCACGCCGATCCTCACCAATCCCATCGACGTGATCGAGGCGATCGGCGCCGTGGCGCGCGAACGGCCCAAGCCCGTGCTGGCGGTGATGATGGCGACCGAGGAGTTCTACGACGCGGTGAAGACGGTCCACGACCTGCCGCCCGTCTACCGCTTCCCGGAGTCCGCCGCGCGGGTGATGTTCCTGCTCGCCCGCTACGCCGCCTGGCGCCGGCGTCCCGCCGACCTCCCCATCCCCGAGTTCGACACCGACGACGGCGAGGTCGCCGCCATCCTCGACGCCGTGGCCGACGGCTACCTCGATCCCGCCGCCACCTTCCGCGTCCTGGACCTCTACGGCGTGCCGCTCGCCCGCTGGCGCTTGGTGCGCGGCCGTGACGAAGCCGTAGCCGCGGCGCGCGCGATCGGCTTTCCCGTCGTGATCAAGGCCGTGGTGCCGGGTCTCGTCCACAAGAGCGACGTGGGAGCCGTGCAGGTGGACCTGCGCGACGAGGAGGAAGTCTCCGCCGCCGCGGCTGAGATGGAGCGCCGGATCGCCGCCGCCGGCTATTCGCCCGGCTCCTTCCTGGTGCAGGAGATGGCGCGCGGCGGCCACGAGGTGATCTTCGGCATCACCACCGATCCGCGCTTCGGCCCGCTGCTGATGTTCGGGCTCGGCGGCAAGTACGTGGAGGTGTTCCAGGACGTCCGCTTCGCCGTCACGCCGCTCGACGCCGAGGAGGCGCGGGAGGTGATCCACGGCATCCGCGGCTTCAAGCTGCTCGAAGGAGTGCGCGGCGAGCAGGGAGCCGACCTCGACCTGCTGGCCGAGATCCTGCTGCGGCTCGCCCAGCTCTCCCAGCGCCACCCGCGCATCCGCGAGCTCGACATCAATCCGTTCCTCGCCGGCCCGGACCGCGAGAGCGCCCGCGCCCTGGACGCCCGCATACGAGTTGGTCCCCGATCTTGAGGACAATCCGTGCGACAATCCGGCGGACCGACACGCTAAGGAAAGGGGATCTGCGATGCTCAAGAAGCTGATGCAGACGGACGACGACATCGGCATGCTGATCGTGCGCCTCGCCCTGGGAATCGTCATGTTTCCTCACGGCGCCCAGAAGCTGCTGGGCTGGTTCGGCGGCGGCGGGTACGCGGCCACCATGGGAGGGATGACGAAGATGGGCCTGCCCGCGGCGATCGTCTTCCTGGTGATCGTCTTCGAGTTCTTCGGCTCGCTCTCCCTGATCACCGGCTTCCTCGGACGCCTCGGCGCCTTCGGCATCTTGTGTGTGATGGTGGGCGCGGTCCTCACGGTTCACCTGTCCAACGGCTTCTTCATGAACTGGGCGGGCAACCAGAAGGGAGAGGGCTTCGAGTACCACATCCTGGCGATCGGCATGGCGCTCGCCGTCATCATCAAGGGCAGCGGCCGGTTCTCCGTTGACCGCGCGCTGTCCGATAGGGGAGCGTATATCTCTCGCCGGTAGGGACCGTCCGTGTGATCCGGTAGGCGCCGTCGCCTCGTAGTGGAGACGAACAGTCGATCACGCGTAAGAGAGGACCGAGATGAGCGCAACGGCCGTGGCAGTCGTGCAGCAGGCTTATGAGGCGTTTGGGCGCGGCGACGTGCCCGCGTTGCTGGATCTCATGACGGAGCCGGTGGATTGGCGGTTCTGCGGGGCCAAGGGCTTGCCGTACACAGGGTCCTTCACGACCAAGGCCGAGGTCGGCCGGTGGTTCGCCGCGATCGCCGAGGTCGACGACGTCCAGCGGTTCGAGCCGCGCGAGTTCATCGATGGCGGAGAGCACGTGACGGTGCTCGGCTGGGAGCGCACGGCGGCGCGCCCGGGAGGCAAGATCTTCGAGGCCGATTGGGTCCACGTGTTCACGGTGCGAGACGGCAAGGTCGTGCGCTTCTACGGCATCTACGATACGGAGGCCTCTGCCGCCGCGCGCGTCTAAAAGGGATCCTGAATCACCGCCCGACGATAATCGGGACCGAGGGCGGCCGCCGTTATGCGGCAAGCTCCCGCAACACCTCGGGATGCAGCTCTGCCACCCGGATCAAGGTCTTCGCCGCACCACTTGGCTCGCGCCGGCCCTGCTCCCACTGCTCCAGCGTGCGTTTCGAAACCCCCAGTAGCGCGGCGAATTGTGCCTGCGTGAAACCGGCCTTTAGGCGTGCCCTCGCGATCGGCGAACGCGGCTCGACTACCACGGTTTTGCCGCCGCCAGCCTTGATCTCGCGGACGCCGTCCAGGACTTCCTGCCAGATGTCACGGTTTGCCTCAAGCTCGGCGAGGGCGCGCCCGGTCAGCTTCTTACTCATTGTCAAGTGCCTCCTTCAGTTGCCGCAGAATGTGGGCTGGCACGTTCTCCTCCCTGGCCTTGGCGTAGAGGGTCAGCAGCCAGATCTCGTTGGGTTGATAGCGCACGAAGTAGATCACGCGCAATCCGCCTCGCTTGCCGCTGCCTCCGTGCCTCCATCGGAGCTTGCGCACGCCGCCGGAGCCGGGAACCACGTCTCCCGCCTCCGGATTCTCCATCATGAACGCCTGCAACTCTGCGAATTCGTCGTCATCGAGGTAGGCGGCACGCAACCGCTCGAAAGACGCCGCCTCGATGAACGTAAACACGCAGCTAAACTACGCCAGAGGCGTAATCCAGTCAACCTCTCCTCTCTCATCCTCTCCCGTGGCGCGCTGCGTTAACGTTCACGCCTGCCGCATGAAATGCCACCGCAGGTCGCCCTCCAGCCGGCGGTAGACCTCGGGATGGATTCTGGGGGCGAAGCGGTGGAGGAGCGAATTGATGGATTCGCCCCGCGCCGCCGCTTCGAGGGCCTCGGCGGCGTCGCTGCCGGCCTTGCTGATGTAGGTCTGCC
>DATBGJ010000101.1:0-7886 GCA_036558045.1 Thermoanaerobaculia bacterium | reverse complement strand
TTTTCTCCAATATCTTGGATCGTCCCCCATCTCTGGGTGCCCCCCATGCGGATCTTCCTGACCGGCGGCACCGGCTATATCGGTCGCGCCCTGGCGCGCCGGCTGGTGGAGGCCGGTCACGAGGTGCGAGCCCTCGTCCGGTCCACCAGCAACTCTGAGCCGCTGAAGCAACTCGGCATCCCCACCTTCACCGGCGATATCGCGGACCGCGCCTCCATGCGGGAGGGGATGTCCGGCGCCGACTGGGTGATCCACGCCGCCGCCACCGTCGAGCTGGGCGGCCCGCCCGAGCGGATGCGGCGGGCGAACGTCCAGGGGAGCGAGAACGTCGCCTCGCTCGCCTACAAGCTGGGCGTGGGGCGCTTCCTCTCCGTCTCCTCGATGGCCTACTTCGGCGGCAGCCCGCCGGACGGCTCGGTCGCCGACGAGACGTCCCCCCTCCAGACGCCGTTCCCCACCCTCTACAGCGCCACCAAGCACTCCGGCGAGCTGGCGATCCAGGAGTGGGCCAAGAAGGGTTTGAAGATCAACACCGTCTACCCGAGCCTGGTCTACGGCCCGCCCGGCAAGCGGGAGGGGGCGAACGCCATCCTGCGCGGCTTCCTCCTGGGGCGCTACCCCTTCCTGGCCGGCGCCGACCGCAAGACCTCCTGGATCTTCATCGACGACCTCGTCGAGGGGATGCTCAAGGTAATGGCGAAGGCGCCCCCCGGCCGGAGCTACCTGATGGCGGGGGAGGTCACCACGCTGCGCGGCTTGGTGGACCGCGTCTGCGCGCTGGGCGGCGTCAAGGCGCCACGCCGTAATTTGCCGGTGGGGGTGGCCCGGCTCGGATTGGTCCTCTCCGCGCCGCTCTACCGGCTGCGCGGCCGCCGGCCGCCGTTCTCGACCGAGCAGCTCAACAGCCTGGAGCGCCACTGGGCTTTCGACGACTCCCGCGCCCGCGCCGAGCTGGACTGGCACCCGCGGGGCCTCGACGAGGGGCTGCCGCCGACGGTGGAGCTCCTGCGGGCGGGTTGAGCCTCGTCGCAGGTTCCGTCTTTCCGCAATAAACTGCCGGCATGGCGCGACGCAAGCAGCAGGATCAGCTCGCCCTCTTCGATCTCGGCCCGGAGCGCGAGCCGGAGCCGTCGGGCGTGGGCGCGGCGCGGCAGCCGGAGGAGGTGGAGGCGCTCGGCCGGGAGCTGCCGCCGGGCATCCATCTCGGCGGCTCCACGTGGTCCTTTCCGGGCTGGGCCGGGCTCGTCTGGGACCGCTCCTACTCGCAGACGCGCCTGGCCCGCGAGGGGCTCGCGGCCTACGCCCAACATCCCCTCCTCCGCGGCGTGGGGATCGACCGCACGCATTACGCGCCGGTCGAGGCCGTGGAGCTCGCCGCGTACCGGGAGGTGGTTCCCGACGGCTTCCAGTTCCTGGTGAAGGCCCATGAGGCCTGCACGCTGGCGCGCTTTCCGGACCATGCGCGCTACGGCGCCGGCCGCGGCCAGGAGAATCCGCTCTTCCTCGATCCCGGCTACGCGGCGGACCAGGTGGTGGCGCCGTTCGTGGAAGGCATGGGCGCCGACGCCGGAGCCCTCCTCTTCCAGTTTGCGCCGCAGGACCTGGGAACCGCGGCGCGCTTCGCCAAGCGGTTGCACGCCTTCCTGGCCGCCTTGCCGCGAGGCCCGGTCTACGCCGTCGAGCTGCGCAACCGCGAGATGGTGACCGCCGACTACGGCGACGCTCTGGCCGCGGTGGGCGCCTGCCACTGCCACAACGTCCATCCGCGCATGCCGGACGTCCGCACCCAGGCGCGGCTGGCGGGGTCGGAGCGCGGGCCGATGACGGTCATCCGCTGGCTGCTCGGTCCCGGCATGACCTACGAGGAAGCGGGCCGGCGTTACGCGCCCTTCAACCGCATGGCGGCCCCGGATCCCACCAACCGCGGGGCGGTGGCCGATCTCGCCCGCGAGGCCCTCGCCGCGGGCCGGTCCTTCCTCTGCACGATCAACAACAACGCCGAGGGCAGCGCGCCCCTCTCCGCCGTCGAGCTGGCGAAGGAGATCGTGGCCTCGCGCTGACGGTTCAGCTCCGCAGCCGCTTCCCTGTGGCCGCATCGAAGAGATGGCCCGCCTCCGTCTCGATGACGAGCGGCATCTGCGCGCCCATCTGCGGCGCGCGGTGCGGATCCACCTTGGCCACCAGCAGGTCGTCGCCGGCGCGGCCGTGCACGATGACCTCGTGGCCGAGGGGCTCGACGAACTCCACCGCCGCGGTGACCGGCACCGTACCGCCGGCCGCGTCGCGGGAAGCTTCGCGGATGTTCTCGGGCCGGACGCCGAACACGACCTTCTGGCCGTCCTGCCCCGCCGCCGCGGCGCGGAACGCCTGCGGCACCGGCACCTGGAAGCCCGAGGCCGTCACCGTCGTGCCGCCGCCGGTGAGCGTGGCGGGCACGAAGTTCATCGGCGGCGTGCCGATGAAGCTGGCGACGAACAGGTTGGCCGGCCGCTCGTAGACCTCCAGCGGCGTGCCCACCTGCTGCAGCTCGCCCTTGTTCATCACCGCGATGCGGTCGCCCATTGTCATCGCCTCGACCTGGTCGTGGGTGACGTAGACGGTGGTCGTCCGCAGGTCCTTCTGCAGCTTCGAGATCTCGGCGCGCATCTGCACCCGCAGCTTGGCGTCGAGGTTCGACAGCGGCTCGTCGAAGAGGAAGACGGCCGGCTTGCGGACGATGGCACGCCCCACGGCCACGCGCTGGCGCTGGCCGCCGGAGAGCTGCTTCGGCTTGCGCTCCATGAGCTCCGTGATGCCGAGGATCTGCGCCGCCTCGGCGACGCGCCGGTTCAGCTCCGCGCGCGGCGTCTTGCGGATCTTCAAACCGAACTCGAGGTTCTGGCGCACGGTCATATGCGGGTAGAGGGCGTAGCTCTGGAAGACCATGGCGATGTCGCGGTCCTTCGGCGGCACGTCGTTGACCACCCGGCCGCCGATGGCGATGGTGCCGCCGGTGATCTCTTCGAGGCCCGCGATCATGCGCAGAGCCGTCGACTTGCCGCATCCCGAGGGACCGACCAGGACCATGAACTCGTGGTCCTGGATGCCCAGGTTCAGATGCGGGATGACGGTGACCGGGCCGTAGGTTTTCTTGACTTCGTTGAGGGTTACCTCTGCCATGGATTCCGTCCGGCTCAGGCGACAGAGACCGCAGTCAAGCCTCC
Organism: Thermoanaerobaculia bacterium; assembly: GCA_036558045.1. GTDB lineage: Bacteria > Acidobacteriota > Thermoanaerobaculia > Multivoradales > UBA5704 > DATARR01. The sequence continues at coordinate 4,683 of DATBGJ010000101.1, read as the reverse complement.
GCTCACGCCATTTCCTCCGTCCCCGGTATTTTACTCGAAAGGCGCATCAGTTCCTGGAGGCGGTTCTAGAACGCCTGGTGTTAGGATTCTGTTGAAGATCCCACACCGCCTCCAGGTCATAAACGGCGTCAAGTTGGTGAGGCCGAGAGCCGTGTCGACAACCTGCGAATTCTCCTGCCGTTTTGGCACCCGGTGAGGCCGGGAACCTTTCTCCCCGATCCGCGTTATGTTGGTCTGGAGACGCGAGCGAGCTCATGAGCGTACCGATGGTTCTCGAACCGACGAGCGATGCGGAGCTGATGGCGCGGGTGCGCGAGGGGGACCGCGAAGCCTTCGCGGACCTGGTGGACCGCCACAAGGATGCGGTGGTGAGCTATCTCACCCGTCTGACGGGTGACCGGGACCGCGCTGAAGACCTGGGCCAGGAGACCTTTCTACGGCTGTTCCGCTCCGCCGGGGACTACACCGAGCAGGGTTACCTGCGGGCCTATCTCTACCGCATCGCCGTGAACCTGGTGCGCTCGGAAGAACGGCGGGAGCGGCGGCTGCGCCTGCTGGCGCCGTTCCTCCTGCGGGACGAACACGCCGAGCCCGTGGCCGGATCGGGACTGCTCCGCCAGGAGCTGCACCGGGAGGTCGCCGCGGCCCTGGCGCGGCTCCCCCTACGCTACCGCGTGCCGCTCGTGCTCCACGAGATCGAGGGCTGGTCCTACGTGGACATCGCCGAGGAGATCGGCTGCCGCGAGGGCACCGTGAAGTCGCGGGTGCATCGCGGCCGCCAGCAGCTCAAGGCGAAGCTGGAGCCCTATTGGACTGGAGGTGCAGCATGGAAGACCACCGGCTAGGAGACCTCTTGCGCGAGCTTCCCCGCGAGCAGGCCCGCCCGGATTTCACCGCCCGCGTGCTGGCGCGCCTGGACGGCGCCCCGGCGCCCGCACCGTGGCCGCGCGCCCGGCTCGTCCTCGCCGCGCTAGCCGTCACCGCAGCGGTCTCGGCCGGCGTGCTGATCGGCCGGCAGGCCGCGTCGCGCGAGGCGCTCGAGGCCGACCAAGCGCAGCGGATCCTTCAAGGTCTGCGCGCCGAGCATGGCAGGCTCCAGCGGGAGCTCCAGGAGATCTCCGGATCTCCCGTGGTGTATATCGGAGGCAACGAAGACGTGGATCTCGTTCTCGACCTTGGCAAGGTACGCGCGGCCGAAGGCGCCACGCCCGCGGCCTACCACGGCGAGACCTTTTGACCGAATAACCGCACGATAGGAGATGTTCGTCATGCGCAATGGAAAGGTTTTTCGCGCCGCCGCCTGGGGCCTCGCCTTCGGACTGGCGGCTCTCGCCGGAGCGACCGCAGCCCGCGCCGAGACCGGTGACGAGAAGGAGAAGAAGGTCGAGAAGCGCAGGATCGTCTACGTCGACAAGGACGGCAAGCAGCGCGTCTGGGAGGGCGACGGGCTGCTGATGAAGCGCGGCTTTCTCGGCGTCGGCCTCACCGAGATGACGCCGGAGCTGCGCACCCACTTCGGCGCGCCGGAGGACGCGGGAGCCATGGTCTCGAAGGTGGAGCCCGGCAGCCCCGCCGAGAAGGCCGGCATCCGCGTGGGCGACATTCTCACCTCGGTCGACGGCAAGGACGTCGAGTCGAGCTGGGACGTGATGGCCACGATTCGCCGTCTCGACGGCGGCGAGCAGGTGCCCATCGAGGTCTGGCGCGACGGCAAGGTCCAGACCCTGACGGCCACCATCACCGAGAAGGAGAGGTCGGAGCTCGACATGGGACCGTTCATGTGGAAGAGCGAGAACGGTGAGCCGCTGATGTTCCGCATGCCCAAGGGCGAAGCGCTGAAAGGATTCGAAAGCTTCAAGATTCCGGCCTCACCGCGCGAGATCGAGCTCGAAAAGAAGCTGAAGGATCTCGAGAAGCGCCTCGACGAGTTGGAGAAGCAGCTCGGCAAGCAGAAGGGGTAGGCCCCGCCCGGCGCGGAAAACGGGTTCGCTGATCGATGCTGGCGGGATCGGCGTCTAATACAACTCCGCATACTCCGCCCGGCCCGCCAGCACGCGTGCCACGTACTCGCGCGTCTCGCGGCGGCCGATCTTGGTGAAGTACTCCTCGGGCTCCTGGCTGAAGCACTGCTTGCGCCACGCGATCGCCTGGGCCTCCCCCGCTTCGTAGGCGGCGACGGCCGGCAGCGCGGCTCCTCCGGCGTCCTTGAGCAAGGTCCCGAGATAGGTGGCGCTGACGGCGATCGAGCTCTCGGGCCGGTAGGAGGCCGCGGCCGCGAGCGGCCGGGCCATCGCCGGAGGCAGCCGGGTGAGAGCGCGGTTGGCGGCCAGGGAGAGCGCGGAGGCGTCGAAGCGGCTCTCTTCGCGCACCAGGGCGGCCAGCAGGTCGGAATCGAGATTGCGGATGCGTCCCTGGGCGATGAAGTGCTCCTGATAAGGATACGGATAGAGGAGCCGGCGGTAGGCGGGCGGCTGGAGCGCCAGGGGGACCCGCTTCGGAGCGCGGGAGCGCAGGGCTTCGGCGACGGCGATCGCGGAGTCGAGATCGCCGCCGCGCGCGAGGAGCAGTCCGCCGGTGAAGCCGAGGGACGGATTCGAGAGCGGAAAATGCCTGGGCACGGCCGGAGCCCCCTCGTGCCACACGCCCAGGGCGAGCAGCATCTCCTCGGGGCTCGAGAGGTCCGCATCCCACAGCGGCCAGCGCTTCACCGGCACCTCGGCCAGCCGCAGAAACGGCGCGGCGCCGCGATCGGCGAGCAATAACTGCTCGAGCTTGCGTTGAGCCACTTTTCCCGCCGCGTCGTCGCCGCCGAGGAGCAGCCAGGCGCCGTATACGTCGTCCAGGTTCCGCGAGATGGCGAGGCTGCGGCCCTCCGCTGCCGCCGTGCGCGCGAGCGCGCCGGCGGCGAGACGCGCCCGGGCCGCGCGGGCGAGCGGATGATGGAGATCGGCGCGCAGCACTTCGAGGTAGCGGGCGACGGCGACGCGGTTGTTGCGCTCCAGCTCGGCCAGCCGGCCGCTCCAATAGGCGGCTTCCAAGCGGTCGTCCCGCCCGCCGAGAGCGGCCTGGCTGAGCCATGGGCGGACGCGGTCGCGCCGGTTGCGGACGAGATCGGAGGCGGCGAGAAAGAGCGCCGCCCGCGCCGCCTCGGCCTGCCATTCCTGCCGCTCGGTGAGCCGTTGATAGAGAGCGAGGGCCGCGGCTTCGGCGCCGCTCCGCCACTCGATCCGCAACGCGGCGAGCAGCGCCGGCGCGGCCCAATCCCGGCCCTGCTGCTCCACCAGGTAGGCCTGCCGGTAGCGGGTGTCGGCGGCCGGCCAGGCGCCGCGCAGCTCGTGGGCCAGCCCTTCCTGGTAGAGGACGCGGGCCCGTTCGGAGGGGCTCTTCGCCAGACCGGCGAGGCGGGAGAAGACCATGGAGGCTTCGGCATACCGTTGCTCGGAGAGCATCGAGCGGCCGATCATGAGCTGCGTCTCGAAAGCGTCCCGCCCGGAGAGGGCGTCGGAGCGGCCGAGGGCCTGCTGCAGGTGGCGCAGGGCGCGCTCGAAGTCGCTGTGCTGGTGGAAGGTGAACCCGATCAGCATCGGCAGCCGGCCGTGCTCCGCCTCCGAGATCATGCGAGCGAGGCGGTCGGCGGCGCCGTGGGCGAGCTCGTCGGAACGGTTCTCGGCGATCAGGCCCGCCAGCAGGCTGCGCGCGAGCTCGGGATCGCCGGTGCGCACCGCGCAGTCTCCCATCGCGAGCTGGATCTCCCGCCGTTGCGGCGGCGGCAGGGCCTCCGGCCGCACGCCGCGCAGCACCTGGCAGTCGCCGCCCTCGGCGAGCGTGTGGGCGAGCAGGCGGACGGCCTCGGGAATGATGGGCGACTTCGGATCGCTGGCGGCGACTTTCGCCACCAGGCCCGCCGCCATCTCGGGGTGGCCGAGCCGGTAGTGGTCCAACGCCGCGCGGTACCGGCTGTAGAGCTCGAGCGCCGGCGTCTCGCCGATGGCCTGGACGAAGACCTGGCTCGCTTCGTTCAGCTTGCCGGCGACGTCGAGGAGGTGAGCGTAGAGAAAGCTGAGGCCCAGCCGCCGCGACGGCTCGGCGTCCTCGGCGAGCTCCTGCTCGATGAGCGCCTGGGCCTGCCGCGGCTGGCCGGCGAGCTGCAGCTCGACCAGCTCCGGCCGCGGATCCGCGACGGCGACGGTGAGGACGAGAGAGAAGACGCCGAACATCCTTGGAGCGAGGAGCCGGCGGAACGATCCCGAAAAGGGACGCTTTACGGACCCGTGGGAACCGACCACCGCGCGACTCGCGCGCCGAGGCTTTGCAATTTCAATTCCATTCGCTCGTAGCCGCGGTCCAGGTGGTAGATGCGGTCCACCACGGTCTCGCCCTCCGCCGCCACGCCGGCGAGCACCAGGCAGGCCGAGGCCCGCAGGTCGGTGGCCATGACGCCGGCGCCGGTGAGCGGCGTGGGGCCGTGCACGCGGGCGCGGCCGCCGTCCACCCGGATGTCGGCGCCCATCCGCACCAGCTCCGGCGCGTGCTGGAAGCGGTTTTCGAAGATGGTTTCGCTGATCATCGCCACCCCGTCCGCCCGCGTCATGAGGACCATGTACTGGGCCTGGAGGTCGGTGGGGAAGCCCGGGTGCGGCGTCGTCTCGACATCGCGGGCCTGGAGCTCGCCGGTGGAACGGA
>DATBGJ010000100.1:0-2513 GCA_036558045.1 Thermoanaerobaculia bacterium | reverse complement strand
GCCCCGGACCTGCTCCTCCTGCTCAATGCGCTTCACCAGGACCCGATCGTGCAACGGACGGATATTCACGGCTTCTACCTCCTTCACGTGGTTGGATAACAGGGATCGACGTCACCACCGGTGGATGTTAGCACTCGTCGGCGGCGACTGCTAACAGTGTAGAGGGCGCTGGAGCGCCTGTCAAGCTCTCACCCCAGCAGGCTGTGCTAAAATCGGCAGGCATTGAGCGAAGACCCTCCGAGTCCACACGCCGCTCCGCCCCCCACCGGCCAACAGCAGCCCCGATCTCAAGGCGCCCGCCGGGGTCCGTCTAGGAGGCGGCCGTGAGCTTCCTCCTGGTGGCCGCCACGCCCGGTCCGCACCTGGCGATCCCTCCGGGCTGGGGGCTGGTCCTGGGCCTGCTGCTGGTGGCGATCAACGGCTTTTTCGTCGCCGCCGAGTTCGCCCTCGTCAAGGTGCGTCCGACGCAGCTCGAGCCCATTGCGGCGGAGGGGAACCGCCGGGCGCGCATGGCCCGCCACATGATCCGCCACCTCGACGCCTATCTCTCGGCCAGCCAGCTCGGCATCACCCTGGCGAGCCTCGCCCTCGGCTGGATCGGCGAGCCGGCTTTCGCCTGGATCGTCCGTCCCGTGGTCGAGCTCGTGGCGGGCGGCGGCGACAACGAGGCGATCGTCCATTCGGTGACCGTGACGGTGGCCTTCCTCGCCATCACCACCCTGCACATCGTGCTGGGCGAGCAGGCGCCGAAGACGGTGGCCATCCGCAAGGCCGAGGGGGCGAGCCTGCTCATCGCCTTCCCGCTCTATGCCTTCTACAAGGTGACGTACCCCGCCATCTGGCTGCTGAACCGCGCCTCCAACGCGCTGCTGAAGCTGATCCGCATTGCCCCGGCGAGCGAGGGCGAGATAGCGCACGACGAGGAGGAGCTGCGGCTCATGCTCGCCTCCACCAGCGCCAGCCAGCTCCCTCCCGAGCAGCGCGAGTTGCTGGACAACGTCTTCGAGCTGTCGCACCGCATGGCGCGCCAGATCATGCTGCCGCGCCAGGACGTCGTCTACCTCTCCACCACGCGGCCGCTGCAGGAGAACCTCCGCATCGCCCGCCGCAGCGGCCATACGCGCTTTCCTCTCTGCGAGGGCGATCTCGACCACGTCATCGGCCTCGTCCACATCAAGGACCTCTTCCGCCGCGAGCGGCCGCCGACCTCGCTCACCGAGGTGGCGCGGCCCATCGCCTTCGTGCCCGAGACCCTGCAGCTCGACCGCCTGCTGCGGCGGATGCGCGCCGAGCGCTTCCACTTCGCCGCCGTCATCGACGAGTACGGCGGCGTCTCCGGCGTCGTCACCCTGGAGCACGTCATCGAGGAGATCGTCGGCTCGATCCAGGACGAGTTCGACGTCGAGAAGCCGGAGCTGCAGCAGCGGGGCGAGGGCGTCTACGAGGTCTCCGGCGGCATGCTGGTCGAGGACCTCGAGGACGCGCTCAAGATCGAGTTCTCCGAGCGCGACGAGGACACCATCGGCGGCGTCGTGCTCTCGGAGCTGGGCCGCAACCCCGCCGAAGGCGACTGTATCGAGCTCGGCCCGGTGACGATCGAGGTGACGGCGGTGCAGCACAACCGGATCAACACCGTGCGCCTCACCGTGCACCAGCCGGAGACGGTGCCGACAGACGAGGACTCAAGGACATAAAGGACACCAAGGACATCAAGGACGAACACCGGGGGGGTCTCGTCCGTGACGGTCCGTGCGCGTCCGTGTCTGTCCGTGTTTGCTACCCGGCCTCAATCAGCGGCAGCCAGACCGTGAAGCGGGCTCCCCGGCCCGGTCCTTCCGACTCCGCCTGCACGCGCCCGCCGTGCAGCTCCACGAGCTGGCGCACCAGCGCCAGGCCGATCCCCAAGCCGCCATGGCGGCTGCTGGCGCGCGAATCCGCCTGGCGGAACATCTGGAAAAGATTGGGCAGCAGGCCGGGCTCCAGGCCCTCTCCCGTGTCCTCCACGCTGAGGCGCGCCTCGCCGCCCGCGCGCTGCAGCCGGGCGGTCACCCGGCCGCCTTCCGGAGTGAACTTGACGGCGTTTTGCAGCAGGTTCCAGAGCACCTGCTGCACGCGCATGGGATCGGCCTCGACGGCCAGCGGCTCCTCCGCCTCTTCGAGCCGCAGCTCGATGCGCTTGAGGTCCATCTCGGCGCGCACCGCCTCGGCGACCTCGGCGAGGAGCGGCGCGAGCTGCACCGGCTGCCGCTGGATGGCCAGCTTGCCCGTCTGCAGGCGCGACAGATCGAGCAGGTCCGCGATCAGCCGCTCCTGGGTGTGGACGTTGCGGCGGATGGTCTCCGCGGCCTTGCGCACGACCGGGAGCCGCAGGGCCTCGGCATCGCCGGCGAGGATCTCGGCGTAGCTCAGAATGACGCCGAGCGGGTGGCGCAACTCGTGCGACAGGGTGGCCAGGAACTCGTCCTTGAGCCGGTTGGCCCGCGACAGCTCCTCGACCAGGGCCGCCGTGTCGA
>DATBGJ010000099.1:0-5227 GCA_036558045.1 Thermoanaerobaculia bacterium | reverse complement strand
GAAGGTATGCTTGAAGCACTTGTTGGTCATCTCTCCACCGAAATTTGGTTCAAACCCGTTGCTGCAAGGTGACGTAGGGAAATCCGCAGGGTTCGGTGTTGATTGCGAGTGGAACGGAGCGGTCAGAGTGACCGTTTGCTGTCGCGATGGCAGCGGACACGCCAAGATCGGGGGACCAGGCTGCGGCGCTACTGCTCTCTCTTCCTGCGCTGCGCCTGGGCCGGGAAGGACGCCCAAGGCGGCAGATGCCAAGGCCAGGATCAGGAATTGTTTCATGGCGCATGTCCTTTCTACTGAATCGTTTCGTGCCAGTGTCCGGCGAGCCCACCACGGGCGCGTCGTCCTGTCCTGCCACAGATAGATCTCCGATGTGCCGCGGCGGTTTAGTGACGCGAGTGCCGCCTGCTCGGAAATCTGAATGGATGATAAAAAGAGGCGGCCATCCTCGAGGGACAGCCGCCGGGGAGCGCCGGCAGCCCTGCTGCGGCCCCTAGCGCAAATAGATCTTCGAAATGCCGCGCAGGTTTAGTGCGGCTCGCGCGACCCTTCAAGGTTGTTATTGAGATATGCCACAGCGCTCATGACATGTTCTTGCGTCGGCTCACTCTGTAAAATGAATGTGTAACGATCAACCGACAGCGCGCGCCAGTTTGAGTACCGCCACTACACCGGCTCCCACGATCGCGGATCTAGGACGGATGAAGGTCTGAGAGGAATTCCAATGCCAACCGCGCTGCCGAACAGCGCCCCCTTCGAGGAGCCACTCCTCTGGTTCAACGGCATCGACGGCCGGCAGGGGAGCTATCTGCTGCCTCCCGTGCCGCCGCGGCAGGTCGCCGACCTCGCCTGCGGGGCCGCGGTGGACCGGAAGGTCGTGCAGGAGCTGCAGGCCTGGGTGAAGCGCGGCGCGGGCAAGGCGCGGCGGGGGCTCAAGGAGGGGCTCGATCCCGCGAAGCTCGACGAGGCCGGATGGGGCGTCATCTTTCCGCAGGCGGCGGATTCCGAACGCCTGCGCGAGGCCCTCGCTCCTCTCCTGGACCTCCGGCGGGCTCAGGCCGGGAAGCAACGGGAGCGCTTCTTCCGCGAATTCTCGGGCGACGAGGGCTTCCGCGAGGGGGAGAGCAAGGTCGAGTTCCTCGGCCGCCATGGCGCCGGTCCCGGTCCGGCCGATCCGGAGAAGGTGCCCTATTACCTGTTGCTGGTCGGCGATCCGGAGGCGATCCCGTTCTCGTTTCAATACCAGCTCGACGTCCAGTACGCCGTCGGCCGGCTGTGCTTCGACGAGCTGGAGGACTACCGCCGCTACGCCGAGAGCGTGGTGGCGGCCGAGACCGGCGCCACGGAGCGGCAGCCGCGCGCCTGCTTCTTCGCCCCTGCGAACACGGGCGATCCGATGACCAACTCGATGAGCACCCGCCTGGTGCAGCCGATCGCGAAGGAGGTGCAGGGCAACCCGAAGGGCTGGAGCGTCGAGACGGCGCTGGGAGAGGAGGCGACGCGCGACCGGCTCGGCGGTCTGTTCGAGGAGGCGCCGGCGTTCCTCTTCGCCGCCTGCCACGGCCTGGGATATGCCGCTGGCGATCCCGAGCAGCGGAACCGGCAGGGAGCCCTGGTCTGCCAGGACTGGCCCGGCCCGAAACCGGGCGGCATTCAGCGCGACCACTATTTCGCCGCCGAGGACGTGGGGGACCAAGCGCGCGTGCACGGCCTCGTCGCCTTCTGTTTCGCCTGCTTCGGCGCCGGCACTCCGCGTTGGGACGACTACACGCGCCAGAGCCAGGGCCCGCGGCGCGAGCTCTCGTCCCAAGCCTTCCTGGGGCGCCTGCCGCAGCGGCTGCTCGGCCATCCGCGGGGCGGCGCGTTGGCGGTGGTCGGCCACGTGGAGCGGGCCTGGGGCTTCTCTCTGGTATGGCCCGGCGCCGGAGCGCAGATCACCGCCTTCGAGAGCGCCGTCCGACGCCTGCTCGATGGCAAGCCGGTGGGCTGGGCGATGGAATTCTTCAACCAGCGGTACGCCGAGCTCGCCTCCGACCTCGCGGCGGAGGTCGAGGCGCTGAGCTTCGGCAAGCAGCTCGACGAGATGCGGCTCGCCGATCTCTGGACCGCCAGCCACGACGCCCGCAACTACGCGATCGTTGGCGATCCCGCGGTGCGGATCGCCTGCAACATCGAAGGAGGTACGACGTGAAAACCTATCGATTCTCGGTATTCACCCGCGCCGCCGCGGTCTTGCTGGCCGGTCTCCTCGCGGCCGGTGGTCCCGCCGGGAGCCGAGGCGTTAGCGTTCGTATCGGGAAACTGACGATCAGCTATGGGGGCGACTCCAAGAAGTTGGCCCAGGCGCTCGCCCAGCAGACCGGAGAGGTCAAGCGGAGGTTCGACGAGAGCCGGCGCGCGCTGCACACCGTGAAGGGGCCGCGCGGCGAGCCGGCCTACGCGCGCCAGGACGTGGCCGGCCTGGTCGCCGGCACCGCGACGGATCTCGATCAGGCCATCGCGCGGGTCGGGGACCCTCGCCTGGAAGGCCTGCGCGCCTGGTCGGCCGAGGAGCTGCGTCCCATCCAAGAGGAGTTGGCGGCGCCCGCGCGCCACGCCGAGGTCTTGCCTGCCGGCAATTCCTTTGCCCCCCGCGCCGTCGCCGTGGTCGCCAGCCTCGGATGGCTGCCGCTGCCGGAGCCCGAAGGCGGAAAGGCCCCGCCTCCGAAGAAGCCGGCGCCGAAGAAAGCGGCTCCCAGGAAAGAGGCCCCGAAGCAGACGGCTCCGAAGCCGGCGGCCCCGGAGCCGGAGACGATCACCGCCGAGAAGACGAACGGATTCCTGGACCAGGTGGGGGAGGTGGTCAGCCGGATCTTCTTTCTTGCTTCGCACGAGGACCTCGAGGTGAAGCTCTGGGTGGGCAGCACGCCGGCGCCGCGGGTGAAGTTCAGCTTCTGGCCGCAGGGCAGTTTCAAGGGGTCGGCTCCGGAGCCGATGATCATCCAGACCAACGGCGGGAGAGACCACGTCCTGCGCGGCCTCTACTCCTACAACGCCGCCTGGAAAAAGGGCGCGGTGACCCAGGTGATCCGATATCCCAGCCCGGCGGGCGCTCCGGCGGCGCAGGTGGGCAGCGAACGGCTGGACCTGGTCAAGGGCAGCGGCTTCTTCTGCTGCCAGTTCGGCGACAACTACTGTCACCATGTCGACGATCCGAAAGAGTGCCGCTGAACGCGAGGTGTCGCGCCGCCGCTGGATCTTTGCGGCCGGCGCGGTGCTGGGCTGGGCCCTGGCGCAGCTTGCCGGTGCGCTGCTCTCCGGCGAGCTGCAGGCGCTGCGCATCCTCTTCATCCCGTTTTCCGCGCTCGCCGGCGGTCTGGCCGCCCTGGGCGCCGCGACGTATTTCGGCGGCCTCGCCGATACGGCGAAGGATGCCGTCCGCAAGCGCCGCGTGCGCGCCGTCCTCGCCGGGCTGGCGGTCGGTGCGGTGCTGCTGCTCGGGCTGTACCTGAGGTTCGCGGTGCCGATCCACCATGCAGGTCGCACCGGAAACGTCACCTATCTCGTCGGCTGGTCGCGGTCGGAGTCGTGCGTTTGCTCGCCTGACGACGCCACGTGCATCCAGCAGATGAGCCTCGATCCCGCCAGATTCCGGTCCTGCTGGAACGGCCTCTGGGCTGTCGAGCTCGCCCTGGCGCTCTCCTATCTGCTGACTCTCGGCAGCATCGGGATGCTCGCCGGGGTGTTGATGATCCGGGTGAAACCGCAGGCTCTGGGGGCTCCGCAGGGATATCTCGACTTCGACGTCTGGATCGATCAGAAGCCCAACGGCCTCTACCGCGCCAAGGCCTGGAGCGGCGTCGCGGGTTTCGAGGCCACGGAGCATTTCGCCCTGTCTGCCGATAGCGGAAGGCTGAGCCACGCCGGAGGCGGCGCTCTGCGCGGCGGTCCCGGCGCGGCCGAGGTGGCGGACGGCGCCAGCCCGGAGCAGGTGGGGGGCGAGCTGTTCCGCACCGTCTTCCAGGGCGAGCTGCTGAAGGCTTATCAGGGCTGCCTCGCCAAGGCCCGCGGCGGCCCGGGGCTGCGTATCCGCCTGCGCCTCAACGACGTGCCGCAACTGGCGGAGCTGCCCTGGGAGTACCTCTACGACGCCGCGGGCCAGGGCTTCCTGGCGCTTTCCGCCCGCACGCCGGTGGTGCGCTATCTGGAGCTGAGCGAGGGCCTGGGCACGCTGCTGGTCGAGCCGCCGCTGCGGGTGCTCGCCGTGATCTCGACCCCGAAGGGCTACCGGGACCTCGCCGAGGCGGACGAGGAATGGCGGCGGCTCGGCGCGGCCCTGGAGCCGCTCCGGCAGAGCGGCCTGATCGAGGTCGAGCGCCTGGCGCGGCCCACCCCGGAAGCCCTGGAGAAACGCCTGCGCACCGGCGAGCCCGTCCACGTCCTCCATTTCGTCGGCCACGGCGGCTTCAGCGAGCTGCGCGGCGAAGGCGTGCTGGTGTTCGAGGACGACAACGGCAACGGCGTGCCCGTGGGCGGCCCGAGCCTCGCCTATCTCTTTCAGGATCACCCGTCGCTGCGCCTGGCCGTGCTCAACGCCTGCAACGGCGCGCGCTCCTCGCAGGAGGACACCTTCGCCGGCACCGCCCAGGTGCTCGTCCAGCACGGCGTGCCGGCGGTGATCGCCATGCAGGCGGAGGTCATGGACGAGACCGCCTGCAGCTTCGCCGAGAAGTTCTACCGCGGGCTCGCATCAGGACTGCCGGTCGACGCCTGCGTCGGCGAGGTCCGCCGGGCGCTCGCCGCCGAACGCAACCCGGAGTGGGGCACGCCGGTGCTCTATCTGCGGGCCACCGACGGGCGCCTCTTCGCCCTCGAGGGAGGAGACCCCCAAGGCTAAACCTGCCCCGGCGGCCGGAGATCTATCCCGGTTGTCGAGGGTTTTGACCCCAAATCGAAAAGACCGAAAGGAGAACGCAATGCCCAGCAAAGATCAGCCCCAGGAGTCTTCCTCTTCCTCCGACGATGCCGACGCCATCGCGCGGGATTCCATCGACGTGGGCTCCGACGGCGGCGGCACGGTCAACGATCCCCCGCCCTCGGACCATCGGCCGCCTTCGGCTTGAAAGGACGGCAGGGACTGCAGAGACAACAAGGACGGGCAGCACCCGTCCTTGAAGTCCCTGCGGTCCCTTGGGTCCTTTGTGGGGCGAGGGCTTCAGCGCCATTCGCCCTGAAGCGTGAAGCCGGCCCA
>DATBGJ010000098.1:0-7564 GCA_036558045.1 Thermoanaerobaculia bacterium | reverse complement strand
CCATCTACGAGGCCCTGCTCGAGCGCGACCTGCTGCGCGGCCAGCCGACGCCTGCGGCCGAGGCGGAACAGGCGACGATCGTCGAGATCCTGGTCGAGGAGGGAGCGCCTTTCGACGGGCGGCGCGTGGCGGACCTGGGGCTCCCGCCGGGTTGTCTGTTGATCGCCGTCCAGAGGGGCGAGCGGGAGGAGGTGCCGTCCCGGGATACCGTCCTCCGCGCAGGCGACCGGCTCACCGCCGTCGTGGCACCTTCAGCGGCCGTCAGCATCCAGCTCCTCCGACAAGGCGGGGATTATCGCGGAGCCGCCCAGGAGTAGACGAGCCTCTGGACGCGCTACACTACCGCGGTCGAATCCACGAGGTCGCCATGAAGAAACTGCTCCTGCTCCTCCTGCTGCCGGTTCTGCCGGCTCCGTCATCGCCGCAGGCTCCCCGGCCGCTCGTCTTCACCCACGTCACGGTCATCGACATGACCGGCGCGCCGCCTAGCCCCGACATGACGGTCGTAATCGCAGGGGACCGGATCACGGAGCTCGGCAAGAGCAAGGCGGTCCGTGCGCCGGAGGGCGCGCAGGTGGTCGACGCCACGGGCAAGTTCATGATTCCGGGACTGTGGGACATGCACGTCCACTGGTTCAATAAGGATTATCTGCCGCTCTTCATCGCCAATGGGGTCACCGGCATCCGCATGATGTGGGGCATGCCGCTCCATCACCAGTGGCGCCGGGAGATCGAACAAGGAGCATTGCTGGGCCCCCGCATGTCGATCGCCAGCGCTATCGTGGACGGACCGAAGCCCATCTGGCCCGGCTCGATCGCGGTGGGCACCGACGCGGAGGGCCGGCAGGCGGTGATCAAGAGCAAGCAGGAGGGCGCCGATTTCATCAAGGTCTACAGCCGGCTGCCGCGGGAGGCCTATTTCGCCATCGCGGACGAGGCGAAGAAGCAGGGAATTCCCTTCGCCGGGCATGTTCCGGAGACCGTGTCCGTGATCGAAGCGTCGGACGCCGGGCAGAAGAGCATCGAGCATTTCACCAGCTTCATGGAGGCCTGCTCCACCCGCGAAGAGGAGTTGCGGAAGGCTCGCGCCGATGCCTGGGCCAACCTTCCCGAAGGGCAGGCGCGCCCCAGCCGCGCCAGCCTGCGCCCGCTGAGCCGCCAGATGCTCGACACGTTCAGCCCCGAAAAGGCGAACGCGCTCTTCGCCCGCCTGGCGCGGAACCACACCTGGCAGTGCCCCACCTTGGTGGTGCAGCGCAACATGGCGTTCATCAAGGATCCCGCGATCCACGACGACCCGCGCGTCAAGTACATGCCGCCCGGGATCGCCTCCGGATGGGATCCCACGGGCGATTTCCGCCTGCAGGACAGGACCCAGGAAGACTACGACCTGGCGAGAGCGGCCTACAAGAAGCTCACCGAGCTGGTCGTCCCGATGCGCCGGGCCGGCGTGGAATTCCTGGCGGGAACGGACGTGATCAATCCCTACTGCTTTCCCGGCTTCAGCCTGCACGACGAGCTGACGCTTCTCGTCCAGGCCGGCCTGTCGCCGATGGAGGCCCTCCAGGCCGCCACGCTCAACCCGGCACGCTTCCTCGACAAGGAGAAGGATCTCGGCACGGTCGCGAAGGGCAAGATCGCGGACCTCGTCGTCCTCGAAGCGAATCCTCTCGCGGACATCGGCAACAGCCGGAAGATCGACGCCGTGGTGCTGAACGGCAAGCTCTTCCCCAAACCGGAGCTGCAGAAGATGCTGGCCGACGTCGAGGCCCTCGCCGGCAAGAAGTGACCGCCGGGCGCTCACTCCGGAGGGTCTGTCTATGGACCCTCCTGCTCCTCCCCTCCCCGGCGCTGGCGGATCGGGTCCGCCTGCTGGAGACCGACCGCGAGGCGGCGGAGGCGCGGGTGGAGATGGTGCTCGCGGCGCGCGAGGAGGTCCTGGCCTCGGCGTTCATCTTCGGCGACGATCCGTTCACCCTGACGAGCCTGTCGCTGCTGCGCGACGGCGTCCGCCGTGGCTTGCGGGTGCAGGTGATCGTGGACGCGCAGTGGAACAAGATCCCGCGGCCCGTGCAGGCCCACCTGCTGGCCGAGGGGATCGAGATCCGCGAGTACCATCCCTTCCGTCTGGACAGACTGCGCTGGGTCACCCGGCGGATGCACGACAAGATGGTGGTCGCCGACGGCCGCGAGCTGCTCGCCGGCGGCCGCAACGTCGAGAGCACCTACTTCGGCTTCGGCCGTCAGATCCGGCGGCGCAATTACATCGACCTCGACCTGAAGGTGGAAGGGAACGCCGCCGCCGAAGCCCGCGACTACTTCCGCGCGCTGTGGGCGAGCCGCGAGGTGCGTACCGTCCGCGTCCAGGCGACGCCGGCCGAGATCGCCGAGGCCTCGCGCCTGCTCGATAAGCATAAAGCCTGGCTGGACGCCCGGATCGAGCAAGCGCGCACGGACCCGAATCGTCCGCCTTCGGAGCTGACGGAGGTCGGCCCCGTGCGGTTCCTCCACGATCCGATCGGCCGCAAGGTCCGTGGCCGCGGCGTGGGCCACGAGCTGCGCGGCCTGTTGGACTCCGCGCGCGAATCCGTCCTCATCGAATCGCCCTACCTCGTTCCCTCGCGCGCCTTCCGCGACAGCCTGCGGCAAGCGCTCGCCCGCGGCGTTCACGTCAGGATCCTCACCAACTCGCTCGGCACCACCGACAATCTGTGGCCCCAGGCGGGTTACGTGGGTCACAAGAAGGACCTCGTCCGCGGCGGCGTCGAGCTGTGGGAGTACGCCGGTCCGGAGTGCCTGCACGCCAAGACCGCGGTGATCGACGGCGGGACGGTCGTCGTGGGCTCCTACAACCTCGATCCCCGCTCCGAGCGCCTGAACACCGAGCTGGCCCTGGTCGTCCACGATCGGTCCATCGCCGCGGATCTGCGGCGCACGCTGGACGAGCACCTCGCGCGCGCGACACGGATCGACGCGCGGGGTTTTCCGGAAGGTGCGAAGGAGCCCTACCCCGGCATCCCTCGGAGCAAGGTCTTCAAGCTGCGGCTCTTCCGCCTGTTGACGCCGTTGATCAGGAATCAGTTGTAAGATGCTGCGCACGTGACGGCCTCTCTCGATTCATCTCTCTGGAGCTGGCTGGAGGACACCTATTGGTGCGTGCCTCCGGAAAGCCTGCCGGCCCTGCGTTTCGAAAAGGACGGCAACTCCCTGACCTGGCTGGTCGACCAGACGGTCTGGCACATCACGGGCTACCGGCTGGGCTATTTCTGGGGCGTCTGCTCGGCGCTGCTCCACGACGCCGGCGAAGCGGTTGCCGAGCAGGGGCCGGGCTCGCAACCGAAGAGCTTCACCATGCTCGGCAGCATCACTCCCGAAGGCGGCGTTCACCTGACCTTCATTCCCACCTCGCCGGGATCGGCCACCATCGGCACGGGCCGGATGGTGCCGCATAGAACCGAGTGGAGCTTCCAGATGCAGATGTCCACCGGCGTGGGCTCGCAGACCAACGCCCACTGGGCCTACATGGTCCGCGTCCGGCAGGGCGATCCGAGTTGGGACTCGCTGCCGGGAACCGGGCTTTCGGTCCCTCAGATGCTCGAAGGGCTGGAGCCGCCCACGGAGTAGGGGGCGTAGCCTGCTAAGCCCCTACTCCCCTCGCAACGCCTCCAACGGATCGACCTCCAAAGCCCGCCGCGCCGGCAGATAACAGGCGAGCGCCGCGATGGCGGCGAGCACGGCGGAGATGCCGGCGAAGCTGGAGAGGGGGAAGAAGAAAAGCAAACCCAGCGTCCGCGTTCCCCCTCTCCAGCTCCGCTGGAGAGGGGGCCAGGGGGTGAGGTCTCGAAGGGCAAACCCGCTCGGCTTCCAACAGACCCCTTGAATTGGCATGAGGGATTTCCCTCCCTTGACCTCTTTAGCAGTCGCCGTTTATCGTCTCTCCCATGCCTTTCATCGACGCGCCGGGCGCTCCCGCGCGGAGCGGTCCGTCGATTCCTCTCGGTCCCTTCCGGCTCGACCGCTGCATCGGCCGCGGCGGCATGGCCGAGATATGGAGCGGCGTCCACGCCGCCCAGGGCGTACCGGTGGCGGTCAAGGTGATGACGAGCGAGCGCGCCCGCGAAGCATCGTTCCGCGACGCCTTCCGCAACGAGGTGCAGGCGGTGGCCAGCCTGCACCATCCGGGCATCGTCATCGTCTTCGATCACGGCGAGATCACTGCCGCGGCCGAGGAGATCTCCCGCGGCTTGTTGACCGCCGGCAACCCGGCCCTCGCCATGGAGCTGGCGGACGGCGGCACCCTGGGCACCCTGTTCGCCCAGGAAGTGGTTTGGGGAGAGCTCCGCCAGGTGCTGCTGGACCTCCTCGACGCCCTCGCGCACGCCCACGCCCGCGGCATGGTGCACCGCGACCTGAAGCCGAACAACATCCTCGTCTTTCGCAACGGCGGCGGCCCGCCGCGCCTCAAGCTCGCCGATTTCGGCCTGGCGCAGGCGGTGGAGCTGCAGATGCGTAACGACTCGACGGAGATCATCTGCGGCACGCCGAGCTACATGGCTCCCGAGCAGCTCCATGGGCACTGGCGCGACTACGGCCCGTGGACCGACCTGTACGGCCTCGGCTGCCTCGCCTGGACGCTCGCGACCGGCAGGCCGCCCTTCAGCGGCGCGGGCCTGATCGAGACCGTGCGCCTGCAGATGGAGGAGGAGCCCCCGGCCTTCCTCCCGCGCACCGCGGTGCCGGCGGGATTCGAGGGCTGGCTGCGGCGGTTGTTGGAGAAGGAGCCCGGCCACCGCTTCGTGCGCGCCGCCGACGCCGTGCGCGCGCTGCTCGACCTCGCCGGCCCCACCGGAGATGCCGGCGGGGCCGCCGCGACGCTGGAGCCGGACGAGCCGACGACGCACTCGATCAGCTTCACCGGCATGTGGTCCGCGGAGCAGCGGCAGCGGGCCGACGACGAGGACGCCTCCCCCGCCGCCGAGCCGCCCGCGGCCCGGCGCTCGCCGCCGTTGCCGCCGGCCTGGGAAACGCCGGCCTCCCCCAAGCCCTCCATCAAGCTGGTCGGCGCCGGGCTCGGCCTCTACGGCCTGCGCGCCATCCCCCTGCTCGGCCGCCGCGCCGAGCGCGACGCGCTGTGGAGCGCGCTCGCCCGCGTGCACGGCGAGCGTTGCGCGAGCCTCGTGCTGCTGCGCGGCCCGGCGGGCAACGGCAAGACGCACCTCGCGGAGTGGCTCGCCGAGCGGGCGCACGAGGTGGGAGGGGCCATCGTCCTGCGGGCCTATCACGGTCCCAATCCCGGCGCCGAGGACGGCCTGCCGCGCATGATGGCCCGCCACCTGCGCTGCGTCGGGTTGACGCGCCAGGAGATCCGCGAGCGGACGGAGATCCTGCTGCGGGCCCGCAAGGCGCTCGACCCCGTCGAGTGGAACGGCCTGACCGACCTCATGGCCCCCGCCGGCTCGCGGCAGACGCCCCACGAGCGCTTCGCCCTGCTGGAGCGGCATTTTCAACGCCTGGCGCGGCAGCGTCCCGTGCTCGTCCTGCTCGACGACGTGCAGTGGGGAGGCGAGTCGCTGGAGCTGGCGCGCTACCTCATGGAAAGGCGGGAGGAGGAGCCGGTCCCCGTCCTCTTCCTGCTGACCGTGCGCGACGAGGTCCTGGCCGAGCGTCCCGTCGAAGCCGAGGCCCTCCGCCGGCTGCTGGCGCTGCCGGGCGCCGAGTCGATCGAGGTGCCGCCGCTGCCGCCCGAGGAGCGCGCCGCCCTGAGCCGCGACATCCTCGGCCTCGCCGACGACCTCGCCGCCGCCGTGGACGCGCGCACGGGAGGCAATCCGCTGTTCGCCGTGCAGCTCGTCGGCGACTGGGTGCAGCGCGGCGTCATCGAGATCGGCGACACGGGCTTCGTGCTCCGCCCGGGCGCCGAGGCCTCGATTCCGGACGACCTCCACCAGGTGTGGTCCGGCCGCGTCGACCGGCTGCTCGAAGACCAGGGGCCGGGCGCGCGGGAGGCCCTGGAGATCGCCGCCGCGCTCGGACCGTTCGTGGACCGCGAGGAATGGGAGGCCGCCTGCCGGGCCGCGGGAGCTCCCTTCCTCCCCGAGCTGCTGGAGGCCCTGGTGGCGAGCCGTCTCGCCCTGCGCTTCGAGGAGGGCTGGTCCTTCGTGCACGCCATGCTGCGCGAGAGCGTCGAGCGCATGTCGCGCGAGGCCGGGCGCTTCGCGGCACACCACCGGGCCTGTGCCGCCATGCTGAAGCCGCGAGCCAGGGAGCGCGGCGTCGCCGAGCGGCTCGGCCGCCACCTGGTGCTGGCCGGCGAGCGGGCCGCGGCCCTGGGACCGCTGCTCGCGGGCGCCGCCGAGCGCCGGGGTACGAGCGACTATCCGGCGGCCCAGGCCCTCGTCGCCGAGCGCGAGGAGGTGCTGCGCGAGCTGGGCATTCCGGAGGACCATCCGCATTGGGGTGAAGGCTGGGTGATCCGCGCCCGCATCCATCTGCACCGGGGGACCCTGGAGGAGGTCTTCCGCTGGGCCGGCCGCGCCGAGGCGCTGCGCCTGCTGGGAGACGCGGCGCGGCGGCGCGGCGACCTCGACCGTGCCGCCGGGCTCTACGAGCGCTGCATCGCCCTGCCGGACAATCTCCATGGCGCCGCGGCGGGCTTCTGGGGGCTCGGCGACGTGGCCCGCCAGCGCGGCCGGCGGGAGGAGGCGCACGCCTTCTTCGATCGTTCCCTCGGCCTCTACCGGGAGATCGGCGACGAGCACGGCGTGGCCGACCACGGCATCGCCACCGCCGATCTCGCGCGCCAGGGGCACGAGCTGCTGCGCGCGGCCGACTTCTACCGCCAGACCTGCGCCCGCTTCGAGGCTCTCGGCAACCGCTACGGCGTGGCGCGCAGCCTCAACGGCCTGGGAGACGTCTCCCGCCTGCAAGGAGATTCCGACACCGCCACCCGGCGCTATCGCCGCTCCCTGACGATCCTCGAAGGGCTGCGCTCGGCCGACGCCATCTTCCCGCGCCTCAACCTGGCCTTGATCGATCTCGCCCAGCAACGCTTCACCGCCGCCGAGGAGATCTTCCGCGAGGCCCGCGAGAGCCTGGAGCGTCTCGGCTGGGGCGGCCTCCTCGCGTGCGTCCACGTGAGCCTCCTCGCCTGCGCCGCGCAAGCGCGGGAGTGGCCGGCCTGGGACGAGCATCTCGCCCTCGGCGGATCGGCCCTCCGGCAGAGCGGGCTCCTCGACCCCGACGTGGCCTGGTGCGCCGAGCTGGCCGGCCACCTCACCGAATGGGCGGGCCAGCCGGCACGCGCGCGCGAAGCCTACAGGCTGGCGCTGGAGCAGTGGCGCGGGCTGGGCAACGCGCAGGGCGTGCAGCGGATCGAGCGGGCCTCACCCGCCTAGATTCCGCAGCGCCGGATCGCCCGGAAACCTCCCCTGCGCGTAGCGCAGCAGCGACGCCGCCGAGCGGGCGTCGTTGAGCACGCGCAGCGTCTTGATGGCTTCGGCGTAGGCGAGCGGATTGGGATTGGTGTCGACCATCTGCTTGAGGATCGTGCTGACCTCGGCGGTGC
>DATBGJ010000097.1:0-6236 GCA_036558045.1 Thermoanaerobaculia bacterium | reverse complement strand
CCCACCTCGGCCGGATTGTCGTAGCGGATCGGCATGCCGGTGCGCACGCCGGGCTCGATGAACAGCGGCTGGCGGCCGAAGTAGCGGCTGGACATCCTCTCGAGCGTGAGGTGGAGCGGCGGCACCACCGAGGAGATCACCACCGCCTCGGCGGTCGAAGGATCGATGCCGCAGCGCGTGAAGAGGGGCAGCAGCAGCGCGCCGTACTCGTCCGCCGTGCGCTCGGTGTCCGTCGACAGGCGGAAGCTCTCGGCCAGCGCGTCGCCCTGGTAGACGCCGAAGATCGTGTTCGTGTTGCCGACGTCCACCAGGACGAGCAGACCGCCGCCGGGACCTTTCTCCTTCCTCATTTCTCGATCACCTCGCCCGCGGCCACCGAGGTTTGCTTGCCGCCGCTCTCCAGCACCAGCCGGCCCGTCTCGTCAAAGCCCACGAAGGTTCCCTCCACCAGGGTCTCGCCGACGCGGCACGCGATCCGCTCGCCCGGCCGATGGATGGAAAGGGCGCGGTAATCCTCGACGGCGGAGGCCATATCGCCCACGTGGGCGAGCTCGGCTTCGACGCCCTCCACCAGGTCCCAGGTGAGATCCGCCAGGCTCACCGCGCCGCCTCCCAGCAGGGCGAGCGAGGTCGCCGTCTCCGGCAGCTCGTCCGCGCCGTGCAGGTGGTTCACGCCGAAGCCGACGATCGCCGTCGCCCCTTCCTCCGGCCGCACCGAGGCCTCGATGAGGACGCCGCCGATCTTCCTGCGCTCGCCGCCGGTCTCCACCATCAGGTCGTTGGGCCACTTGAGGCGGCACGGCGCCGGCAGGTGCGGCGCGAGGGCGCGGCAGAGACCGACGCCGACGAGCAGCGGCAAGGTCTGCAGCAAGGCTGGATCGCTCACCGTCACGACGCGCGTGGCGTAGACGCCCTTGCCGCGCGGGCTCGACCAGCTCCGGCCCTGGCGGCCGCGGCCGCCGGACTGCTCCAGCGCCAGCACCAGCAGCGGATGGAGCGTCTGCTCCTCGCTCTGATACTCGGCGACGATGGCGCGGGCGAGCGAATTGGTGGAGTCGACGCGCGCCAGCACCGTGAGGTTCTCGGGGCCGCGGCTGTTCCGCCGCCTCTGCAGATCCTCGACGTAGCGATCGAAATCCAAGCTACTCGACCTGGGATTCGAGCTCGCGCAAGCGGTCGCGGATGATCACCTCCGCCATGTCCGGGATCACTTCCCAGGCGACGTCCCGCACGGCCTTGTCGCCGAGCAGCTCGACCACCCGGCGGGCGATGCGGTCCACGTCCGCGTCGCTCAGGGGACCGCCGCCGTTGGCGGCCGGGGCCGACGGGGCCGGAGCCGGGGCGGGGACGGCCTCCGCCGGGACTGGAGCCGGAGCGGGGACGGCCTCCACCGGGACTGGAGCCGGGGCGGGCGCTGCCGGGGCTTGAACGTCCGGCGGCGCCTCGTCGAGCGCCAGCTCGGCGGGCGCGGCGAAGACCTCGTCGTGGATGGAGAAGGATTCCTCAGCCTCCTCCAGCTCGAAGACGGGCTCGCCCGTCACCGCTTCCACCTCGGGCTCCAGGTTGAAGGCGACCTCGCGCTCGAAAGGCTCTATCGGCGCGGGCGGCGCCGGCGGCGTCTCCGGCTCCGCTTCCAGCTCGAAGTTGCCCCACGCCGGCGCCGCCGCGAAGCCGGGGATGACGACCTTCTCCGTCAACGGCAGCTCCTCGAACGCCGGCGCCGCGGGCTCCGGCTCAGGCGCCGGCGCCACCGCCGGCGCGGCCCGCGCGGCGAGCAGCTCGCCGACCCGCTGCAGCAGCTCCTGCGAGTCGAACGGCTTCTTGAGGAAGGAGTCGGCGCCGGCCGCGCGGGCCTGCGCCTCGTCGAACGGCTCGAAGGTGCCGACGAGCAGCAGCACGGGCACGTCCGGGCGGTGCTGCTTGGACCGCCGGCAGACCTCGTAGCCGTTGGCCCCCGGCATGTGGACGTCGGCGATGACGAAGTCGGGTTTGGCCTCGGGGAGGAGCGCGACCGCCTCGTCGCCGTTACTGACGGCGCGGACCTCGTAGTCCTCGTCCATGAACGTCAGCTCGATGACCTTCTGGATGGTGACGCTGTCGTCCGCCAGCAGGATCCGTCTCTTCATTCCTCCTCCGTTCGGTCGCCCTAACCTAGCATCCCGGCGGCGGGCCGTCAAACCTCGTGTGCGGAGTGGGTTACGGGCTCAGGCCGCGGCGAGGCGGGTGGCGAGGTAGTCCACGATGGACTTGGTGGAGGTGCCGGGGAGGAAGATCTCGTCCACCCCCGCGCCCTTCAGGCTCTGGATGTCCTGCTCCGGGATGATGCCGCCGGCGAACACCAGGATGTCCTCCGCTCCCTGCTCGCGCAGCAGCCGCGTCACCTCGGGAAGCAGGGCGTTGTGGGCGCCGGAGAGGATCGACAGCCCCACCGCGTCCACGTCCTCCTGCACCGCCGCCGCCGCGATCTGCTCCGGGGTCTGCCGCAGGCCGGTGTAGATCACCTCGTAGCCGGCGTCGCGCAACGCCCGCGCCACCACCTTGGCGCCGCGGTCGTGCCCGTCCAGCCCCGGCTTGGCGATCAGTATGCGCAGCCGCCTGTCGCTCATCGAGGAGGATTGTAACAGAGGCGGCGTCAGCCGCCCGCCCGCTCGATGAAGTAGTACACGAGGTCGGTCGAGGGCGGCGTGTAGCCCATCTGGCGCAGCAGCGACACCACCTGGCCGCGGTGGTAGCTGACGTGGTTGACCAGATGGAGCACCGGCTGCCACAGCGGCAGGGTGTGGGTCTCGCCGGTGGTGGAGGTCCAGGTGATCGGCGCGGCGAGCTGCTCGCTGGTCACGGCGGCGAGGAACACCTCGATCTCCGAGGCGGTCTCTTCCCAGCCGTGGATCCAGGACATCAGGTCCGGGTAATCGGCGAGAGTGGGGATGTGATCGAGCGTCCGGCCGAAGAAGCGGGAGAGCCACAGCCGCTGCGAGCCCGCCATGTGGACCATGGTGCCGAGCATCGAGCCGAAGCTGAGGCCGGCGTCGCGCGTCAGGTCCTCCGGCCGCACCTCGCGCACCGCCTTGAGCATGAGGCGGTCCGCCCACAGCATGTAGAGGAGCAGCTCGCGAACGACGGAAGCGGAGGCCGGCATATCAGAAGACCGCCGGTTCCTCGTAGGTGCCGAAGACCTCGCGCAGGGCGTCGCTGATCTCGCCCACCGTGCAGTAGGCCTTCACGCAGTCGAGGATGAGCGGCATCGTGTTGTCGCTGCCGGCCGCACCCCGCCGCAGCGCGTCGAGCGTCCGCGCCACGGCGCCCGCGTCCCGCCGCGCCTTGACGTCGTCGACGAAGGCGACCTGCCGCTCGGCCAGGTCGTCCGGGATGTAGAGGATCTCGATCGGCTCCTCGTCGGTGACCTGGAAGGCGTTGACGCCGACGATGAGCTTCTCGTTCTCCTCGAAGGCGCGCTGGTAGGCGAAGGCGGCGTCCATGATCTCGCGCTGCGGGAAGCCGGCCTCGATGGCCTCCACCATGCCGCCGAGATCGTCGATGCGCCGGAAGTAGTCGAAGGCGCCGTCCACCATGCGGCGCGTCATCTCCTCCATGAACCAACTGCCGCCGAAGGGATCGATGGTGTTGATGACCCCGGACTCGTGGGCCAGGATCTGCTGCGTGCGCAGCGCCGTGCGCGCGTTCGCCTCCGTCGGCAGCGCCAAGGTTTCATCAAGAGCGTTCGTATGCAGCGACTGGGTGCCGCCGAGCACGGCCGCCAGGGCCTGCACGGTGGTGCGCACCACGTTGTTGATCGGCTGCTGCGCGGTCAGCGAGCAGCCGGCGGTCTGAGTGTGGAAGCGCAGCATCCAGGAGCGCGGGTTCCTGGCGCCGTAGCGCTCGCGCATCACCCTGGCCCAGATCTGCCGCGCGGCGCGGAACTTGGCGATCTCCTCGAAGAAATCGTTGTGGCTGTTGAAGAAGAAGGAGAGCCGCGGCGCGAACTCGTCCACCGGCAGGCCCGCGTCGACGCCGTACTGCACGTACTCCATGCCGTCGCGCAGCGTGAAGGCGAGCTCCTGGAGGGCCGTCGAGCCGGCCTCGCGGATGTGATAGCCGGAGATCGAGATGGTGTTCCAGCGCGGCACGTGCGCCGCCGCGAAGGCGAACTGGTCGGTGATCAGCCGCATCGACGGCCGCGGCGGGAAGATGTACTCCTTCTGCGCGATGTACTCCTTGAGGATGTCGTTCTGCAGCGTGCCCGAGACCTGCCGCTCGATGTCCACGCCCTGCTTCTCGGCCACGGCGAGGTACATGGCGAAGAGGATGGGCGCCGTCGAGTTGATGGTCATCGAGGTGGTGACCTCGCCGAGCGGGATGCCGTCGAAGAGCACCTCCATGTCGGCCAGGGTGTCGACGGTGACGCCGCACTTCCCCACCTCGCCCTTGGACATCGGATGGTCCGAGTCGTAGCCGTAGAGGGTCGGCAGGTGGAAGGCCACCGAGAGGCCGGTCTGGCCCTGGGAGAGCAGGTACTTGAAGCGCCGGTTGGTGTCCGCCGCGGTGCCGAAGCCGGCGAACTGGCGCATGGTCCACAGCTTGCCGCGGTAGCCCGTGGGATGGATGCCGCGCGTGTAGGGATACTCGCCGGGCACGCCGAGGTCGCGTAAGGGATCGACGTCCGCCGTCTGCTCCGGCGTCACCAGGTGGGGGACCTCCATGCCGGAGACCGTCGTGAAGTCCCGCTTCCAGAACGGCGTCTGCGCCTCGGCCCTGGCCTCGGCGGCCTCCCAGCGCTGCCGCGCCTCCGCCATGGTGTCGAGGGCGTCCTCTTTATAGACCGGGCTGGCGGGCGAAGCCTTCCCTTCGCTCAGCACGGTCGGTTCCTTCTCCTTGACGGCCATCCGGGGCTCCTTTGCACGGCCCGGCGGCAAGACGGCGTATCCCTGCCGCGGGCGTGACAGAGTATAGACGATGGGACGAAAACGTGGGGGTGCCTGGACGCCGCGCTATACGCTGACGCCGGCCATCGCGCGCCACCTCATGGAGATCGAGGCGGCGCGGGCCGTGGTCGAGCAGATCCCCCTGCCGCCGGCGGTTCAGTCGGAGCTCCGCCGCCGGGCACGCATCCGCTCGACCCACTATTCCACCCGCATCGAGGGGAACCGTCTCACCCTGGCCGAGGCCGAGAAGGTCGTCGAAGGGAAGAAGATTCCCTTGCACGGAAGGGAACGGGACGCGGGAGAGGTCCGGAGCTACTGGAAGGCCCTGCTGCGCGTCGAGGAATGGGCCGAGCGGGGCGAGGAGCTGACGGAGGAGCGCATCCAACGCCTCCATGCTCTCGTGGAGGGCAGAACCCGGCCCACTCCTTACCGCGACGGCCAGAACGCGATCCGCGACTCCGAGTCGGGCGCCCTGGTCTATCTTCCTCCAGAGGCCAAGGACGTACCGAGCTTGATGGCGGATCTCGTCGCATGGATCCGCCAAGCCGAGAAGGAGCAACTGCCGCCACCCGTCATCGCCGGACTGGCCCACTACCAGTTCGTGACAATCCATCCCTATTACGACGGCAACGGCAGGACGGCACGCCTGCTGGCCACCTTCCTTCTGCATCGCGACGGCTATGGGCTTCAGGGTCTGTACTCTCTGGAAGAGCGGCAGGCCCTGGATCTCGCCATGTATTTCCGCTCTTTGAGCGTGCATCCCCATCACAACTACTACGAGGGCCGGGCTGACGCAGACCTGACGGACTGGTTGGAGTACTTCTTGGCGGTTGTGGATGGTGTCTTTGTTGCCACGCGGGAGGAGCTGCTCCAAGTCTCTCAGTGGCCTATGCAAGGTATTCTCGAAGACCCCAATCAGCTCCCGAACGGTCTTCGTCGGAACTTGATCTCGGCGACCGGGCTATACCTCGACACAGTCCTCGAAGAGAAAGGAGTGTCGGCCGAGAAATTGCTCCAGGACTTCGATGATTTCAGACTTAGCTAAGAACTTGCCTTCAGCGCATCCCGCTCTCTAAGTACCTTTTCAATTTCATCGACTAAGGCATTCAGGATCCTGTCCTGTCCGCTTCTCGAAAGGTCGAGCAAAGGCTGGTCCGGGGAATTGAATGTCTGGTATGGTCCCAAGATACTCTCCTCGTAGCGACAACTTGAAACTACCAGTGGAAAAAATCTTAACCGTTGTTCTTCGGGCGCCTCCAGCACCATGGGAACCTCCTTCTCCATGATGAACTCGGTAGTCAGGAAACCCGGGCC
>DATBGJ010000096.1:0-2211 GCA_036558045.1 Thermoanaerobaculia bacterium | reverse complement strand
CACCCCCTGTCCCCCTCTCCCTGACGTGAGAGGGGGGACGCGGGCGGACGGACAGAGCAGGTAGGGTGCGCTGAGCGCACCAGAAAATGTTGATGGTGCGCAGAGCGCACCCTACGGCAAGGACCCCTCGGATGCGTTCCCCCTCTCACGTCAGGGAGAGGGGGACAGGGGGTGAGGCTTCGAAGGGCAGACCGGCGCGGAGTCCGAGGCAGACTGAACCGGAGGCAGACTGAATCAGGGTGAGGCCGCCGGCTTGCGCGGCCATGCTGAAATGAGAATAATGACGGGACCGTCCCATTGGGCGAATCCGTCGGGTTTGCGAGGTGAGTCATGAATCAGTTGGATATGGTCGAAAGTGTCTACGTGCGGCAGGGGCAGCCCGATTTCAAGCCCGGGGACACCGTCCGCGTCCACGTGCGCGTGGTCGAGGGCGACAAGCAGCGGATCCAGGTCTTCCAGGGCGTGGTGATCGGCCGCCGCGGCGGCGGCACCCGGGAGACTTTCACGGTGCGCAAGATCTCCGGCGGTATCGGCGTCGAGCGGATCTTCCCCCTGTGCTCCCCCAACGTCGACAAGATCGAGGTCGTACGCCGGGGCCGGGTGCGCCGCGCGAAGCTCTACTATCTGCGAAATCTGCGCGGCAAGGCGGCTCGCATCGACGAGCGCCGGGAAGATCGGGGAGAGTCGACGTAGGAGAAAGTCTCCTACAGCTCCTCCGGAGTCGCGCAGAAAGGAGTCGCGGGTGACCAGGGCGGTGGCCGAGCCGGCCCGGGCGATGATCGAGCTGTTCGTCGAGGCCTACCGGCTCCACCTGCTGCGCGGGCTGGAAGGCAGGCTCGCGCGTTGCGGCTACGGCCTCATCGCCGGCGTCGACGAGGTGGGGCGCGGCTCGCTCGCCGGCCCCGTGGTGGCCGCCGCCGTCATCGTGGACGCCCGCTGCCTGATCCCCGGCGTGGACGACAGCAAGTGCCTCACTCCCCAGGAGCGCGAGCGCGCCGCCGCGGCGATCCGCGCCTGCTCCGTCGCCGCCGCCGTGGCCGCGGTGCCGCCGGACGTCATCGACTGCGTCAACATCCTCGAGGCGTCCCGCCGGGCCATGTGCGACGCCCTCTCGCGGCTGCGTCCGGCGCCGGACTGCGCGGTGGTCGACGCCGTGCGGCTCTCCGGCTTCGGCTTCCCTTGCGTCCCCGTCATCCGTGGTGATTGCGTGAGCTACGCCGTGGCCTGCGCCTCGATTCTCGCCAAGGTGGAGCGCGACCGCATGATGGTCGATCTCGACCGCAAGTATCCCCAGTACGGTTTCGCCGCGCACAAGGGCTACTCCGTGCCGGAGCACCTGGAGGCGCTCTCCGCCTACGGGCCGAGCCCCGTGCACCGGCTCACCTTCCGGCAGGTGCTGCCGCGCGCGGAGGCGCGCTGCTGATGGCCCTGCAGCGCGAGCAGGTCGTGCAGACCGCCGAGAAGTACGTCTCGCGCGGCAAGATCGAGCCGGCGATCCGCGAGTACCGCAAGCTGCTCGCCGACAATCCGAACGACATCAACACCCTCAACCGCATCGGCGATCTCTACGCCCGCATCCAGCGCATCGACGAAGCCGTCGACTTCTTCACCCAGATCGCCGAGCGGTACACGGCGGAAGGCTTCTTCGTCAAAGCCATCGCCATCTACAAGAAGATCATCAAGCTCGACCCGACGCGCCTGGAGGTCTACGAGAAGCTCGCCGAGCTCTACCACAAGCAGGGCCTCACCAACGAGGCGCGCACGCAGTACCAGGTGCTGGCGGACTACTACCAGAAGCACGACAACGCGCCTTCCGCCATCGCCATCTACCACAAGATGGCGGAGGTCGAGCCGAACAATCCCACCTATCACGTCAAGCTGGCCGAGATCTATCAGCAACAGCAGCTCTTGGAGAAGGCCCTCGGCGAGTACCGCGTCATCGCCGAGATGATGATCGCGCACGGCCGCTCCCAGGACGCGGCGCAGGTCTACGAGCGGGCGCTGGACCTCGAGAGCGGCGATCTCGGCTTCATCAACGACGCGGTGCTCCGGCTCAAGGAGGCGGGCAACGTCGCCGCGGCGGCGCGCTTCTTGAGCGTCGCCGCCGAGCGCAACCCGCAGGCCGCGCGCCTCGCCCGCCTGGCCCAGGTGGCGGAGCCCGAGGTGGAGGCGGAGGCGGAGATCGAGCCGGCTCCTCCTCCGGTCGCCACG
>DATBGJ010000095.1:0-6862 GCA_036558045.1 Thermoanaerobaculia bacterium | reverse complement strand
GCATCGACGGCGTTGCGCGCCTGCGGGCGGTCGATACGAAGGATGCGGACGGGGCCGTCGGCGCTGACGTGGACGGGCTCGTCCAAGGCCTACAGCACCGTCTCGCGCACCACCTCGTCGATAGTGGTGACGCCGTCGCGGATCTTCTGCAGACCGCTGCCGCGCAGGGTCATCATGCCGTTCTGGATGGCCTTCTGGCGCAGCTCGAAGGCGCTGCCGCCGGAGAGCACCATCTCGCGCATCTCGTCATCGACCTCCAGCACCTCGTAGAGGCCGATGCGGCCTTTGTAGCCGGTGTTGCTGCAGCGGTCGCAGCCGCGGCCGCGGAAGAGCTTCAGGGTGCGCGCCTCGTGCTCGGAGAAGCCGATCTGCGTCAGCGCCGCGGGCGGCACCTCCAGCGGCTCCTTGCAGAAGGTGCAGATGCGCCGCACCAGCCGCTGCGCCGCGATCATGTGCACCGAGGTGGCGACGAGGAAGGGCTCGATGCCCATGTTCATCAGGCGGCTGATCGAGGACGGCGCGTCGTTGGTGTGCAGCGTCGAGAGCACGAGGTGGCCGGTCATGGCAGCCTTGATCGCCACCTCGGCCGTCTCGAAGTCGCGGATCTCGCCGACCAGGATGATGTTGGGGTCCTGGCGCAGGAAGGAGCGCAGCGCCGCCGCGAAGTTGAGGCCGATCTGCTCGCGCGTCTGCACCTGGTTGATGCCGGCGAGGTTGAACTCCACCGGATCCTCGGCGGTGATGATGTTGACCTCGGGCGTGTTGATGCGCTGCAGCGCCGAGTAGAGCGTGTTGGTCTTGCCGGAGCCCGTGGGCCCGGTGACCAGCACCATGCCGTACGGCTTGAGGATCGCCTGCTCGAACTTGCGCAACGGCTCCGGCTCGAGGCCCAGCTTGCCCATGTCGAGCATGAGCTTGTCCTTGTCGAGCAAGCGCATGACGATCTTCTCGCCGAACAGCGTGGGCAGCACGGAGACGCGGTAGTCGAGGTCCTTGACCCGGCCGGAGATCTTGGTCTTGATCTTGATGCGGCCGTCCTGCGGCAGCCGCTTCTCGGCGATGTCGAGCTTCGACATGATCTTGCAGCGGCTGGTGATCGCCTCCTTGAGCTTCAGGGGCGGGTGCATCATCTCGTAGAGGATGCCGTCGATGCGGTAGCGGACCCGGTACTCCTTCTCGTAGGGCTCGATGTGGATGTCGGAGGCGCCGCGCTTGATGGCGTCGGTGAGGATCAGGTTGACCAGCTTGACGACCGGCGCCTGCTCGGACTCCTCTTCCAGCGCCGCGAGGTCGAGCTCCTCCTCCTCTTCCAATACCTCGAGGTCGCTGCCCGACTCCTCCGAGAGGTCCTCCATCACCTTCTTCAGCTCGATGGCGTGCGTCGAGCCGTAGTAACGGTCGATGGCGGTGCGGATCGCCGTCTCGGAAGCCACCACCGGCTCCACCTTGTAGCCGGTCATGAACTTCACGTCGTCCATCGCGAAGACGTTGGTGGGATCGATCATCGCCACCGTGATCGTGGCGCCCGCTTTGGTCACCGGCAGGATCGTGTACTTGCGGGCGATGTCGGCGGGGATGATCTTGATCACCGCATCGTCGATGTCCATGCCGTTGAGGTCGACGGAGGAGACCTTGAAGTGCTGCGAGAGGGACTCGACGAGCTGCTTTTCGTTCAGGTAGCCGAGCTTGACCAGGCAGGTGCCGAGCCGCCCACCCTGATCCTTCTGCAGGGCGAGCGCCTCGTTGAGCTGCGCCTGATTGATCCGCCCGGTGCGGATCAGCAGCTCGCCCAGCTTGTCAGGGGCCTGCTGCGCCGTGGCTCGGCGCGCTACTTCCGGGGGCGCTGCCATACAGATCACCTCGGGGCCGGAGCCCGTACTTCTTGAAGCCGTCGTCGGTGAAAACTGTCTGAAACGTCAAACAGTGTACCAGCCGCCGGGAAGAGGGGTCAACGCAGGCGGTTATGGGAATGTGGCTATGTGCCCAACAGCTCAGCCGCCCTCTCCGCCACGCGGCGGGGCGGGATCTCCAGCAGGCAGGCTTTCGCCTCCTCCAGGCGCTGATAGCAGAAGCTGCACGGCAGCCGTTTGTAGAGGGCGCGCTCCTGAGCGGCGTAAGGACCATGACGCTCGGGATCCGTGGGTCCCATCAGCATCAACACCGGCGTGCCCAGCGCATGGGCAAGGTGGGTGGGCCCGGAATCGCCTCCCAGCATCAGGCGCGCCCGTCGGATGAGGGTGGCGAGAGTCGCCAGGTCCGGAGCGGGCACCGTCAGGACGGAACCCCCGCCGGCCGCTTCGACCCTGCGGGCGAGATCCTCTTCGCCATGCGCCGCGGCCACCCGGGTCGGCAGCCCGGTCTGCGCCCGCAGGAGCTGCGCCGCCTGGCCCCACCACTCCGGCGGATACCGCTTGTTCGGCCAGCCGGCGCCGGGATGGAGGAGGACGAACGGCTCCGCGTGCTCTGCGAGCCACTCCCGCGCGGCGACGGGCTCTTCGCGGAACAGCTTCGAAGCGCCGAAATCCGCCGGCTCCGGAGGCAGGCCCAGCGCGTCGAGCAGCGAGAGCATGCGGTCCACGGCGTGCGTTCCCCGAGGGACGACGGGCTGGCTGATCCACACCGCGCTCGACGGCTCGCGCCGGTACCGGCGGGCGAATCCGATCCGCCGGTCCGCCAGCGTGAGGGCGGAGATGACTCCCGCCTTGTGGTTTCCCATCAGGTCCAGCACCACCTCCGGTGCATAGCGCTCCAGCGCAGAGAGAAAGCCGCCCAGCTCGCGCAGGCCCTGAGCGGAGAGCCGGCGCCAGCGGCGGAGCCGAACGACCAGCAGCTCGTCGAGATCCGGATGCCCCGCCAAGACCGGAGCCATGGCCTCCTCGACGACCCAGGCGATCCGCGCCGCGGGCAGATGGCGGCGCAGCGCCGTCAGCACCGGCAGGGCGTGGACGACGTCGCCGAGCGCGCTGGTGCGGACGATGAGGATCCTCACGGTAAGGCCTTGACGCGCGCGATCAGATCGCTCGTCGCATGGTCCTTGGGGTCGCCCACCAGCACGGTGCGCCCGCCGTAGGCGCGGACGGCTTCGTACTCGGGGACCCTCTCGGGAGCGCCGTAATCCGTGCCCTTGCAGTGGACGTCCGGCCGCAGGTCGGCCAGCAGAGGTGCCGGGGAGTCGCCCTCGAAGACGACGACGAAGCCCACCGGCTCCAGCGCGGCCAGCAGCTCGGCGCGCTCGGCGGCCGGAACGATGGGCCGGCCCGGCCCCTTGAGGCGCGCGACCGAGGCGTCGTCGTTGAGGCCCACCACCAGGACGTCCCCTTCGGCCCGGGCGGCGCGCAGATAACGGAGATGTCCCACGTGGAGCAGGTCGAAGTGGCCGTTGGCGAAGGCGATCGTCTTTCCCTGGGCCTTGAGCTCCGCGACGCGGCGGCGGAGCTCGGGCAGGGTCAGGACCAGCCCCACCGCAGCTCCTCCAGCGGGCGGGGATCGGTCGCGATGGCCCGCCGGAGCTCTTCGGAAGAGCAGGTGGCGGTGCCCATCTTCATCACCACGACGCCGCCGGCGTAGTTGGCGAGCAGGGCCGCCTCCAGGGGGAGGGCGCCGGCCGCGAGCGCGAGGGCGAAGGCGCCGATCACCGTATCGCCGGCGCCCGTCACGTCCGCCACCTGGTCCGTGCCCGAAACCGGCAGGTGGGCGGAGACGTCAGGACGGAAAAGGCTCATCCCCCGGCTGCCGCGGGTGATCAGCAGGAAGCGGGCGCCCAGCCGCTCGCGCAGCCGCCGGCCGGCCTTCTCCAGCCGGTCCGGATCGTCGTTGATCGACGAGCCGATGAGGGCCTCCGCCTCCTCCTCGTTCGGCGTAGCGCCGTCGAGCCCGGTGAAGTCTCCCAGGCGGAAGCGGCTGTCGGCGAGCAGCGTCGCGTTTTCCCCGAGCGCCGAGCGTACCCGGGGGAGCATCCGCGGCTCGACGGCGCCATAGCCGTAATCCGAGAGGATCGCCACCCGCGCCTCGCCCGCCCAGCTCTCCAGCCGAGCGGAGAAGCGGCCGCGCTCCTCGTCCGTCAACGTCAGTGTCTCCTCGATGTCGTAGCGCACGATCTGCTGCTTGATGGCATGCTTGGCGCCGCCGAGGATGCGGACCTTGGTGGGCGTCCGGTATCCCGGCCGCACCAGGATGCCGGCGGTCTCGATACCGCGGCTCTCCAGGTCCGCCAGCAGTCCGCGGCCGTGGGAGTCGTCGCCGACGGCGCCGAGGGGCAGCGGCCGGCCGCCGAGCGCGGCGACGTTGGCGACGGCGTTGGCGCCGCCGCCCGGCGCCAGCTTCTCGTCCTGATAGGAGAGGATGAGCACGGGCGCCTCGCGGCTGATCCGTTTGGGCGTGCCGGTGACGAACACGTCCGCCACCAGGTCCACCAGCATGGCGACCGGCTGGCCGGCCATGGCGTCGACCAGGCGCAGCAGCCGGTCGGTGGTCGGAAGTGCCTGGACCTGGGGCATTTGGAGGCGGATTGTAGCAGGCGGAGGCTAAGCCTTCGCCCGCGCCAGAGCCGCCTTGATGACCTCGTCGGGCATCCCCGCCTTCTTCCAGGCTACGAGGTCGTCCGCCGAAAGAGTGGCGCTCAGAGTCTTTTGATTGACATAGTCGACCAATAGCTCCGTCGTGAAGCCCTGCTTCTTCAGCTTGACGAGGTCGGCGAGCAGCTCCGCGGGAGTGATCGGGGGTGCCGAAGGAGCGGCGGCAGCGGACGCGGCGGCCGGCTTGGCCTTGTCAGCCGCCTGGGTTCCGGCGGCAGCGAGAAGGCTCAGCGCGATTGCGAGCCCGATGCTCCATGACTTGATGTTCATAGCTCCTCCACAATCCAAGATTTACTTGATCCTACCAGGGCGCGGCGTCGCCCGCTCCAGGAACCACCTGCAGCCGTCCGTCAGCGGGCATATTTCGCAGAGAGGCACATTCCGCTTGCAGATCTCCTGGCCGTGCCGTCGCAGGAGCTGGTGAGCACGGATCATCCAGGGAAAGTCGGCCGGCAGTTGGGACGCGACGGCTTCGGCCGCCGAGCGGTACATGCGGCCGTAGTTCTCGTTCTCCTCGCCGAAGCCGACGCGAATCAGCACGCGCAGGGCGTTCGAGTCCGGAGCCAGGGTCATCTTGGCGTGCGAGAAGAGGAGGATCTTGTCGGCGCCGGGCTCGCCGATGCCGGGAAAACGCTGGAGCTTTTTTCTCGTCTTCTCCGGAGCTGTCCGGATCAGCTCGCGCAGATTCTCGACTCCCAACGGCAGTATCTCGTCGGCCGCCGCAACGAGCTTCTCTGCTCGGCGCTCGGGCTGCATGCCGCCGTCCCGGATGATCTCGGTAAGAACCTCCGAGGGCGTTCCGAGGATCTCCTCCGGATCGAGCCCGATCCGCTCGCGCAGCCGCGCGAAGACTCGGGCGCGCCGTTCGTCGTCCACGAGATAGGCGACGTTCTCCCACAGGATCATCTCGAAAGGATCGGTGACCGCGGGAGGCTCGGGAGGGCCATAGAAGGCCTCCAGACGCGAGACGAGATCCTGCAGAGCCGGGAACTTGGTGTCGATCGGCTTCATGCTACTGTCTGGCGAGTATCGCATGGACACACCTGACGGACTGCAGCGAGCCACGTCGGCGGACCGCCTCGACGCGCTGCTGTGGTTTGTCGTCCCCGTTCTCCTACTCTTCACCATCCCCATCGGCTTCGTCTCCAACGACGGCCTCGGCCACAGCCTCGATTTCGCGGCGGGGACCTGGCACCTCAACCCGAACCATCTCCTCTTCGAGCCGCTCGGTGCGTGGTGGCAGAACCTCTGGACGCGCCACGGCTCCGGCCGCGAGCCGGTCGATATCCTGAAGCTCCTCAGCGTACTGACCGGCGGGTTGGCCGCGGGGCTGTTCCGCTTCGGCGTGGCGCCGCGGCTGGCGGTATCGCGCTGGGCGGCCAATCACGCGACGGCCTGGCTGGCCTTCTCGTCGGCCTTCCTTCGTCTGTGGGTCTCGGATGAGATCCACATGATCCAGATGCCTTTCGTCGTCGCGATGGCGTGGACCGCGATTCTCTATCTCGATCGACCCTCCTTCGGCCGCGCCTTGACGGTCGGACTGGCGGCGGGGCTGGCGGCCCTCGCCTTCATCTCGAACCTCGTTCTCGGCGCGGCCGTGGCGGCAGCGCTGGCGGTCTGGCATGTTTCTCGGCGCGAGCCGCGTCTAGCCGTGCGCAGCGCCGCCGGCGTCGGGTTCGGCGCTGTCCTAATCGCCGGACCAATCCTCCTCATGGCATGGCTGCGTTCGCAGGGTGCGCCCGGCTTTCTCGCCTGGATCACCCTCTACAACGGCGGCCAACAGCAGCCGCGCATCCATGAAGCGTACGGTCTGATCGGCTCCTGGAAGGGGCTGGCAGAGTCCGTCCTGCGAGCTTTTTACGGCACGGCGAGCGCTCTTGTCGATCTCATCCCGACCGCTGCCTCTGTCCGTGACCGGCAAGCGCCGAGCTTAGCAGTCATCTTTGGCGTCGTAGCTTTCCTCGCCGCGTCTGCCGCTCTGCTCTACGGGCTGAGAGCGGCGCTCCGCGAGCCGTCACAGCCCGCCAATCGAGGCGTCTTGTTGATCACCAGCGCCTGGCTCGTGGCGATCCTCGGCTTTGGATTCTTCTGGAACAACTCGGACGATCAGTTCTACTTCCAGATGGCTCCCGCCTTCGGAGCCCTCGCTGCGAGGATCCCCGCGAGACGAGACCGCGCCGGCATCTTCGTCGCGTTGAGCCTTGCAGGGCTGCTCTGGAATCTCGTCGACGTGGGTGTTCATCGCGTCCTTTACCCGCGGCCGGAGCGGATGGTGTTGCTCGAAAAGG
>DATBGJ010000094.1:0-4599 GCA_036558045.1 Thermoanaerobaculia bacterium | reverse complement strand
GGGAACATCGGATCCCACGCCCAGCCTTTGACCTCGGTGCAGGAGGCGCTCTCGAGCGTGCCTTGGAACGCGCAGGCGTTGGCGGGGCCGCCGAAGGCCGGCGGCAGCACCGCTCCCTCCACGGCCCAGTAGTAGAGGTACCAGCGTCCGAGCTGCACGTCCGTCAGCTCGTCCCACGTCCTGCCGTCCGAGATCTGGGCCACGACCACCTCGGGCTCGACGATCGTCCGGCTGGCGTTCTTGAGGTAGGCGCCATCGCGCACGAAGTAGCTCCAGGGCCCGCCGTTGGGATGGAGAGGCGCCTGCCAGACGCGGCCGGTGGGCCGCCAATTCAGGCCGATCTCGGCGGCGGCTCCCTCGGAGCTCCACTCCACGATCGCGCTGCGTCCGCCGAACTTCGACGCCAGCAGCAGCATCCTGCCGTCCTTGGTGCGCGCGATGTCGGAGATCAGGAACGGCGCCTCCGTGAGCCCCTCGAAGCGGACGCAGCCGGCCGGCTGGGAGCTCACCACGGAGAGGTCCGCCCCGACGCGATGCCGCACGAATCCGGAGGGGCAGGCGGGATAGTTGCCGTCGCTGTGGTAGAGGTAGAGGTCGCCGTTGGGATGCTGGGTGAGGACGGGATCGAAGCCGCTGCCGTCGCCGGGGCAACTGGCGATCTGCCCGCACTTGGGATCGATCGGCTTGACCCAGTTATTGATGACCTGCGCAGGAGTGGCGCGCGCCACGAAGTCCACGAGGTCGAGCCGGCTCACGCGGTCGCGGTTCGGCCGGTGGAAGGGCAGGAACGCCGTGGTCAGCCCGATCCGCCACTTGCCGCCGTAGAAGAGGGCCGAGGGAAAGCCGATCTCCCCTTCCTTCCTGTTCATCGCGCGGTTGAAGTCGTTGGTGGCCCAGAGGCCGCGGAACCGCGGCGACGCGGCCCGGCCCGCGGCCGGGTAGTTCAGAGAGAAGAGGCCCTCCCAATGCTTGGTGCCGACGCAGCATCGCCCGGTGCCCACCAGGAGGGTGACGTCACCGTTGGCGAGCCGGATCGGCTCCGGCCCCTGGAGGTAGTTCAAGGGGTCCGGAGTGTACTTGGGAGGCACGCAGGTGGGGCGGGTCTTGATGAATCCCGTGGTGCCGGCGGTCGAGGCCGCCTCGAAGCTCGGGACCGGTTGCGCGAAGTCCGCGCGCGGCAGTGCCGCCAACAGCATCAACAGCCAGATGGGTATCTTCATGCTTACCTAGCATTTTACGCTGGCCGGCCGGGGGCTGTCTAGCCCTGGACTCCGTGAAAAGGGACGACAAGGACAGCAGGGACACCAAGGACAAGAAAACTCACCCGAACGGCAGCGGTCCTTGCCGTCCCTGCTGTCCTTTGGGTCCTTTCCATCCTTTTTCGCTACGGCTTCTTGCTGTCGACGATGTCCGCCTTCAGCGGAGCGATCGCCGCGAAGAGATCCTGGCGCTCCTTCTCTCCCACCTTGAACTTGTCGAGCGTGGCGACCAGGTGCTTGACGGCGATGTCCCACTGGGCCTCCGTGATGCCCATGCCCGCGTGGGATTCCTTCATGCTGCGGCCGGTGTAGAAGCACGGGCCGCCGGCGGCCTGGCAGAGCTGCTCGACGACGAGCTGTTGGATGCGCTGCAACGACTGGGTGCTGTGGCCGACGAAGAACCGCGAGAGCTCCGGGTCGGCGGCCATGCGCCCGATGAAATCGCCGGTCACGGCGGCGATCGCGTCGTATCCCCCGAGGCGTTGATAGAGCGTGGCCTGGCCTCCCGCGGCCGGCTGGGCGGCGAGCGGCGCGACCGCTGCGAGCATGGAAACGAGCGCGAGCGCCGCGACGAAACGGATTCCTCTCCTCATGGCTCCCTCCTTGGTAGGTCCACGTCTTCTACGCAGCGAGGGATGGTATCGGATGAGAGGCAGGGATCACGGCAGCTCGGCCCGCGGCTTGCCGAGCAGGTGATGCTCGAACCAGGAGATCTCGGCGCGCATCTTCGTCCGCTTGTGCGACGGCTTGCTGAAGACGTGGTCTTCGCCCGTGAAGATCAGGTGCTCCACCGGCACGCCGCGCGCGAGGAGGGTGCGGTACAGCTCGTCGCCCTGGCGGGGAGAGTCGCCGTCGCGCTCTCCCGAGATGATCAGGGTGGGGGTCTTGATCTTCTCCTCGTTGCCGACCGGCGACTCGCGCCGGTAGAGGTCGAAGTCCGTCCAGGGGGACTTGCCCTGATAGAACGCCTCCGCCCAGAACGGCCCGCGCGGCGAGGCGAACGCCGCGAGGTCGTCCCACACGCCGGCGCCGGTGGAGACGGCGCGGAACAGGTCCGTGCGGCCGAGCAGGCACTTGGAGAGCCCGCCTCCCCCGCTGTAGCCCATGAGGCCGAGGCGCTCGCGGTCGGCCCAACCGCGGGCGACGAGGCTCTCGACGCCGAGAATGACGTCCTGCGACGGACGCGAGCAGCGGCG
This sequence comes from Thermoanaerobaculia bacterium, assembly GCA_036558045.1. GTDB lineage: Bacteria > Acidobacteriota > Thermoanaerobaculia > Multivoradales > UBA5704 > DATARR01. Next base: position 2,144 of record DATBGJ010000094.1, on the reverse strand, counting down.
GCCTTCGATGCCCTGAGAGAACGCGTCGCCCCGGCCGGCGCTGCCGCGGTAGTTCGGGTTCAGGACCAGGAAGCCCCGCGCGGCGAGGATGGTCGGAAACGAGAGCGAGGACGCCTGCAGCGAGACGGCTTCCGTGCGCGCCACGCTGAAGGGACCGCCGTGCAGGTCGACGATCAAGGGCAGCCCCTTCTCCCCTTTCCTGCCGGGAGGCCAGTAAAGCACGCCTTCGACGGTGCCGCCTTCGCCGTCGTCCCACGACACGGTCTCGATCTCCGGCAGGGGCTGCCGCGTGAGCGAGGCGTTGAAATCGGTCACCGGGCGGGCTTTGGCAATGCCCTCCGGGCCCTGGGCCACGTAGATCTCGGGAAAGTGGCGCGGATCCGTGGCGGTGAAGGCGATGGTCTTGCCGTCGTTCGAGGCGGAGAGATTGTAGACCCAGCCGGGATTGTCGAGGAGCGTCCGCACCGTTCCCGCGCCGGGCTCGACGCGCGAGACGCGCATGTGGGTGGAGACGCTGGCGGTGACCAGCAGCGAGCCGTCCGGCAGCGGCACCACCTGCTTGAGATAGCCCTGCAGCTCCGAACCGACGCGGGCGAGCCGGCCGTTGCCTTCGAGGCGGTACAGGCGCGCCTCGGTGTTGGTGTACCTCCCCTCCTTCTCCTCGCCCGGTCCGGCGACGAAGAGGTCCTTGCCGGCCCAGGCGAAGCTCTCTTCCCAGATCATGTTGTCGGTGAGCTGCGGACCGATCGCCTGCGGGCCGAGCGGCAGGAGGAAGAGCTCGTTGGTCTCCATTGTTCCCACCGTGTCGTATCCCAGGGCCGCCAGCCAGCCGTCCGGAGAGACGGCGAGCGCCACCGGTATGTCGAACGGCAGGGCGCCGATGCGGTGCGCCTTGCCGTCCGCGAGCGCGATCCGATAGAGCGAGGGCTTCGGCGGCGGACCGGCGAGCCGGCGGACATCGCCATAGAAATCCTGCCGTTTCCGCTGAGCTTCGGCGTTTTCCTCCGGAGTCTCGGAGGTCACGAAAATCGCGCCGGAGCCGTCCGGCAGCCAATCGTAGGAATCGACGCCGTTCTCGAAGCGCGCAGGGTCGGTGAGCCGCCGCGGCGCCTTGCCGGCGGCGGGCTCCAGCACGAAGAGCTGAGCGGCCTCGCCGTCCGCCGCGGAGAGGAAGGACAGCAGGCGGCTGTCGGGAGACCAGCGCAGCGCTGAGTAGGTTCCCGCCTCCACCAGGCGCACGGGACGGGCGGGTCCGGAGAGATCGAGCGTCCAGACGGCGAACGCTTCCCGGTCGTGCTCGAAATCGTTGACGCGGGCGATGAAGGCGAGGCGGGAGCCGTCCGGCGCAACCTGCACCTCGTCGAAGGAGATCTCGCCGAGCGAGGTGTCGACGTCCCCAAGGTCGGCGCGCGCAGAGGACGCCAAAGGCAACAGAAAAACCAGGGCCAGGGCTGCTCGCACAGGGGAATCTCCTTCAGGTCTTCACGAACGTGCCGCGCTCCGGGTCCTTGCGCACGCCCGGGAACGCCAGCACCCGTCCGTGGGCGGCGCAGTAGACGCCGGGTGGCAGCACGCCGGCGGCGAAGATGGCCTCCGTCAGGTTCTGCAGCGCGTCGGACTGCTTCATCTCGAACGGCCGCATGGCGCCGGTGAGGACGACCGGCACCCGTGGGCCGCCGAGGTTCTCGTGCAGGTGCTGGCCGGTGAGCGCGAGGGTGTCGGTGCCGTGGAGGATGACGATGCCCGCGGTCCGCCCCTCGTCGCAGGCGCCCGAGGCCCGCACCGCCTCCAGGATGCGCGAGCGGTCCGCCTCGGTCATCTCCAGGCTGTCCTTGCTCATCAGCTCGAAGACGCTGACCTCCGTCTCCTCGAGGCGCAGCTCGGAGAGCATCCGGCGTACGATGGAGCGCCGGTTGGCGAGCTCGCCGCTTTGCTCGTCGTAGGTCTTCTCGATGGTGCCGCCGGTGGTGATCAGGGTGATGTTGCGCACGAGGGGGACTCTATCCTCCCGCCGGGCTTTCGGGGAGGGGTCAGTGCCCGGGGAAGCCGAGAGCTCGGGCGATTGCACCCTGATCGCCGTCGAGGGTCAGAAAGGAGATAGGTCCCATTTTCCTTCGCAAAAACAACGCGCAGAACAGATGCCA
>DATBGJ010000093.1:0-3547 GCA_036558045.1 Thermoanaerobaculia bacterium | reverse complement strand
CACCGTCACCAACTCGCTCCGCCTCCTGCGGCTGCCGGAGGAGGTGCGGGAGCTGTTGCGAGAAGGCTCGCTCACCCCCGGCCAGGCGCGCCCGTTGCTGGCGCTCGCCGGTGCCGAAGAGCAGATCCGTCTCGCCGAGCGTGCCGTGCGCGAAGGGCTCTCGGCGCGCGATCTCGAGCGGCTGACGGCGCCGCGCGAGCGGCCATCAGCCAAGAAGCCGGACCGTCCGGTCGAGGTCCATACCGCCGCAGCGGAGGAGAAGCTGACCCGCCGGCTGCAGACGCGGGTCGAGATCCGCCGGCAGGGCAAGGGGGGGCACCTGCGGATCCACTTCCACTCCGAAGAGGAGCTCATGCGGCTCTACGACGTCCTGATCGAGCGGGGGGAGAACCGATGAAATTCAAGCCGGAGGGCAAGCAGAGCGACCTGAACGGGTTCCTGGACAATGGCAGCTATCTGGAGGGGGAGCTGCGCTTCGACGCCTCGTTCCGCGTCGACGGGAAGCTCACCGGCAGGGTGGACTCGACGGGCGATCTCATCGTCGGCGAGAGCGGCGAGATCGACGGCGAGCTCAAGGTGGGCCAGATTTTCATCTCCGGCACGGTCCGCGGCACGATTCAGGCGACGAGGCGGGTACAGATCGCTCCCAGCGGTAAAGTATTTGCCGAGATAGACACCCCGGCCCTGGTCATCGACGACGGCGCCATCTTCGAAGGCCGCTGCGCGATGCGCCGCGAGGAAGCTCGGGGCGCGGTCCTGCCCAAGCTGGTGGCGCAGAAGGCCTGAAGACCCGCGAAGCTAAGGCTTTGCCGCCGTCCGCGCCAGCCCTTCATACGACGGAAAGAACGTCACCGGGTTCTCGGCCAGGAACTCCTTGTCGAAGGCGGCGGTGAGCACGCGGCCGTCGAGGTCCCGGGCCACCGGAAAGCCCAGCCCGTAGAGCAGGGTGGGCGCGATGTCCACCAGCCGCGCGCCGGTCACGAGGGCGCCGGGACGGATCCCCGCGCCGTAGAGCAGGATGGCGCCGTCCGGCGCGTCGAGGAACTCTCCTCCCAGGGCCTTGCCCGGCGCCATGCGCCCCCAGAGGCGCCGCCATCCTCCCTGCGGGTCCACGCCGTAGGCCGAGACCACCGCCAGCAGCCGCGGACCCTCTCCTCGCGACCAGAGATCGGCGAGCCAGGTATCGAGCTGCTCGTAGTATGCCGCCAGGCGCTCGGCGGCGGCGCGGGCTGAGTCCGTCGCACCCGGCTCCCCTTCGAACTGCACGGCGCTGAAGCCGCCGAAGGAGCGGCGCGAGACCTCGCGCAACCCGGGCAGCAGGAGGAAGGCCGCCTCGGCCTGCGGATTCTGGCCGGCGAGCGAGAGGACCACCGACCGGCGCCAGAGATCGCCGGCCAGGGCCTCGATCAACCAGCGCGAAGCGTGCCGGCCGAAGCGGCCGTGCAACGCCGCCGGAGCGAGCTCCTGCAGGTGCGGGCGAAGGAGCTGCGCCCGTCCGGCGAGATCCTCGGGCCAGACGCTCGCGCGTCCGGGCTCCTTGCTGTTGAAGAATCGGTCGGCGAGCGCGAAGGCCGCCTCGCGCGAGCCCGGCGCGGCTTCCGGCCAACCCACGACGCCGGCGGGAACGCCGAGCCGGGGCAGGATCTCCCAGAGCGCCAGTGCCCGCGGCACCGCGCTGCCCGGCGGTAGGGGGTGGCCCCCGAGAAGGCCCCAGCGCCGGAAAGAGATGCCCATGGGCAACAGGCGCAGCTCGGCACCCGGCGTAAAGAAATCCGCCGAATATGGGCGCCGGCCGGCGATGTCGTGCTTGTAGGGGTATTTGCCGGTGGCGAGCGTCATCCACACGGCGTCCCGCCGCGTCGGCGAAAACGACGCCAGCCGGCCGTAGGCGCCGCCCTGCAGGACGGCGGCGAGGAACGGCAGCCGGCCCTGGCCGGCCAGGGGAAGGATGGCGTCCATCGTCGCGGCATCGATGCCGATCACCCACAGCCGCGGGCGTTGGCCGGTCTCGACGGCCGCCGGGCGCGGCGTCGGGGCGGGACGCGGGCGGAACGCCTCCCGCCGTTCGACCATGGCGTAAACGGAGAGGAGAGCGACCAGCAGATAAGCGAGGCGGCTGCGGATCCCGTAAGGCCGGCGTTGGAGGGTGTGCAGGAGGGCGGTGTAGAAGGCGATCAAGGCGCCCAGCGACAGCCAGAGAGCCGTCTTGATCAGGCGTTCGTTGATCCCCGGCGGCAGGAAATAGGAGTAGTAGGAGCCTTGGGTCCAATCGAGCAGCGCGGCGGCGGCCAGCGCCAGGGTGAGGCTCCACGGCAGGATGCGGCGGGCGCGGCGCGGCCTGCCCCAGGTGAGCGGCAGGTGGAGGGCCAGGCTGATCGCGCCGATCAGCGCGCCATACGCCGCGACGCCGCGCAGGACGGGTCCGGGGGCGAAGGGCAGCCCCGGGTTGAGGAAGAAGATGAGACCGGCGAGGTGGGTGCCGATCAGGGCCCCGGGAGCGAAGCCGCCCCCGAGGACCGCGAGCCAGCCGCGCCTCAGATGAGGAAGATCTGTCGGTCCAGCGTCTGCCGGAAGTGCCACGGATAGGTATAGCCGGGGAATTCCACCGGGATCGTGTATTCGACCTTGATGTAGATGCGGTCCCCTCTCCTCTCGACGCTGACGTCCTTCTTCTGGATCGTGATGTTGAGCTGCTTGCCGCGCTCGATGATCTGCTTCTCCAGCTCCTCGGGCGGCGTGCGCTCCGCCTTGTACTTCGCCAGGTCGTCCATGAAGTCGTAGAGCTCGGCGCTCTGCATCTTGACGGGCACCGCCTTGTAGGCGATGAGGATCGCGAGACCGAGCGCGATCAGCCAAAGGATGCAACCGATATTCCCCTCGCCCCGTTCGGCTCTCCGTCGTGGCATGGCGTCCTCCGTGGTACAGGAAATCGCTCGCCTAGTCTACCTCACGATGCGGAAAGTCCGACCCCACCTCGTCTGGGTGAAGAAATTGAGGGCGACGTGGCCGAGCTGCCGCATCTTGCCCTCGTAGCCGGGCCACGCGATGGCGTCCTCGTCGCTGGCGAACGACCAGTACACCATGAGGGCCCTGCCCTTGACGTAGCTCTCCGGCACCGCGCCCCAGTAGCGGGAGTCGTTGGAGTTGTCGCGGTTGTCGCCCATGCAGAAGTAGCTGCCGGAGGGCACCGTCGTGGGGCCGAAGTTGTCGCGCCGGCGCCGCGGGTGGAAGAAGAGGTCGCGCGGATAGGTCTCGCCGTCTTCGTAGTAGGTGAACGCCGCGTCGTCCACGCGGCCGCCGTTGATGTAGAGGTCCTTGTCGATGATCTTGAGAGTGTCCCCCGGCAGGCCCATACAGCGCTTGATGAAGTCGCGGGTGGGATCCTCGGGAAACTTGAACACCACGACGTCGCCGCGCTTCACCGGGCGCGACGGCAGCAGCGCCCGCTCCCAGGGGAAACGCATCGGGCCGTAGACGAACTTGTTGACCAGGATGTGATCGCCGATCAGCAGGTTCTTCTCCATCGAGCCGGACGGGATCTTGAACG
>DATBGJ010000092.1:0-4640 GCA_036558045.1 Thermoanaerobaculia bacterium | reverse complement strand
TCGCCCGTCAGGGAGAGGGGGACAGGGGGTGAGGCCTCGAAGGGCAGACCTTCCAGCAACCTCAGGTGCCACCGGCACGCATCTTGCCTTTCCCGAGATTGCGGGCACGCAGTCCAGCGGCCTCTGAAGGGAGCCCCACATGAACGGACATCCACGGAAGATCTCCTTTCGTCCTATCCTCAGCCTTCTCGCGGCGCTGATCGCGGTATTGGCTTTGACCTCCTGCGCGGGCTACGGCGGCCTCGCCAATATGGTCCGGCCGCAGGTGGACGTGACCGACGTCAAGGTGCTGGGCACCACCCTCACCGGCGCCGATCTGCTGTTTCAGTTCCGGGTCGACAACCCCAACGCCGTCGGCCTGGTGCTCGACGCCATCGGCTACCGCCTACGCCTCAACGACCAGCCGCTCCTCGACGGCCGGCGCGACCAGGGCGTGCGCATCGCGGCGAACGGCCGCAGCGTCGTCGAGCTGCCGGTGACCATCCGCTATGAGGACGTCTACCGCGTCATCCGCAGCTTCGAGAACCGCACGCGGCCCGACTACGCCCTCGACGCGGACTTCACCTTCGACGTGCCCATCCTCGGCGCCATCAACGTGCCGGTGACGAAGCGCGGGGAGATCCCGCTGGACCGGCTGCGGCTCGGGAAGTAGGACTCGTATAATCCCGGGACCTCTTCTTCTCCCGGGAGAAATCATGTCCAGACTCCGCACCCTCTGCGTCCTCCTCGCCGCCCTGCCCCTCGCCGCCGCCGCGCCTCAGCCGGCGCCGCGGGAGGTGCGGTACAACTTCCTGTTCGCCGGCAACAAGGCGGGCGAGGCGGTGTCGCGCCTCGAGGCCAACGGCGAGCGGGTCTATACGTTCGAGTTCAACGATCGCGGGCGGGGTCCGAAGACCTCGACGCGGATGCGCCTCAATGCGCAGGGCCTCCCCGTCTTCGAGGAGACGACGGGGCACGACTACTGGAAGAGCGCCGTCGACGAGCGCTTCGAGTGGAAAGAGGGCCGGGCCGTGTGGAAGAACGGCTCGGAGAAGGAGGACCGGCAGGTCAAGGAGCCCGCGTTCTATCTCAGCCTCAACGGTCCGCCGCAGGAGACCGAATTGCTGGCGAAGGCGCTCCTCGCCGCTCCCGGCGGCCGGCTGCCGGTGCTGCCGGCCGGCGAGGCGCGCATCGAGAAGGTCTCGTCGCTGCAGGTGAAGGACGCCGGCGGCAACTCCCGCGCCGTCGATCTCTACGCCATCAGCGGTCTCGGCTTCACTCCCAACTACGTCTGGCTCGACGGCGAACGCAACCTCTTCGCCTCGGTCGGCGGCTGGGCGGCGCTCTTCGTCGAAGGCTGGGACGCCGCCGTGCCCGAGCTCAACAAGGTGCAGGACGCCTCCGTCGCGGCGCGGTACAAGGAGCTGGCCGCGAAGCTGACCCATCACCCCGTCGGCTGGCTCGCCATCCGGCGCGCCCAACTGTTCGATCCCGAGACCAAGACCGTGCGGCCGGAGATGACCGTGCTCGTCTCCGGCAACCGCATCCAGGCGGTCGGTCCGGACAGGGAGGTCCAGGTGCCGGCCGGAGCCGAGGTGGTGGACGCCCAGGGCAAGACGCTGCTGCCCGGCCTGTGGGACATGCACACGCACCTCTCCGAAGACCAGGGGCTCATGCACCTCGCGGCGGGCGTCACCACGGTGCGCGATCTCGCCAACGACACCGACCAGTTGCTCGACCTGCGCAAGCGCTGGGACGCCGGCGACGCCATCGGCCCGCGCGTGCTCATGGCGGGCTTCATCGACGGTCCCGGCCCTTACGCCGGACCCAGCAAGGTGCTGGTGGACACCGAGGAGGAAGCCCTCGCCGCGGTGGACAACTACGCCAAGCTCGGCTACGTGCAGATCAAGATGTACAGCTCGCTCGATCCCAAGCTGGTGCCCGCCATCGCCAAGCGGGCGCACGAGCACGGCCTGCGCGTCTCCGGCCACATCCCGAACGGCATGAGCGCCGAGCAGGCGGTGCGCGCCGGATTCGACGAGATCCAGCACGTCAACTTCCTCTTCCTCAACTTCCTGCCCCCGACGATCGACACCCGCACGCCGGCCCGTTTCACCGAGGTGGCCCAGCACGCGGCCGAGCTGGACCTCAATTCCGAGAAGGTGAAGAGCTTCATCGCATTGCTCAAGGAGCGCGGCACCGTCTCCGATCCGACCCTCGTCGCTTTCGAAGGGATGTTCACCGGCCGGCCGGACCAGCTCGATCCCAGCCTCGCGGCGGTGGCGGACCGCTTCCCGGCCACCGTGCGGCGCGCCATCTTCGGCGGCGGCCTGAACCCTCCCGCCGAGCTCGTGCAGCGCTACCGGGACTCCTACCGCGCCATGCAGAACCTGGTGCGCGCGCTCCATGACGCGGGCGTGACCATCGTCGCCGGCACGGACGCCATGGCCGGCTTCAGCTACCACCGCGAGCTGGAGCTCTACGTGGACGCGGGCATCCCGGCCACGGACGTCCTGAGCATCGCCACCCTGGGAGCCGCCCGCGTCATGAAGCGCGATAGCGAGCTGGGTTCTCTCGCGCCCGGCAAGCTCGCCGACATGATCCTGGTGGATGGAGATCCCACGAAGAACATCAGCGACATCCGCCGCGTCGTCCTCACCGTCAAGGACGGCGCGGTCTACGATCCGGCGAAGCTGTATGAGGTGATCGGGGTCAAGCCGGCGGTGTAATCTCGCCGCGACGACGAGGGACGAGCCGGGGGAGGTGTTCTCGTGAAGAAGGGTTGCCTGCTGTGGCTGCTGCAGTTGGCGGTGCTGGTCGGCCTCTACTATTACTTCTTCCACGGCCGGTTCACGCCGCCGGCGGACAGGATCGGCGCCTTCGCGGGCGGGTTCTTCCTGCTGCTCTCGATCGGCGCCTTCCAGAACGCCTGGCGGGCGCGGAAGAACCGTGCGCGGCTGGAGCAGGCCCTCGCCGGCGCTCCCTTCGAGGACGGCCGGCAGGTGGTCGCCGTCGGTCCCATCGCGGCCCTCGGCGCGCCGATCGAATCGCCCTTCACCCGCCAGCCGTGCGTCATCTGCTCCTGGGACATCTCCCACGTGAGCACGACGCGGAGCTCGAGCGGCGGCAGCTCGACGCAGGACGTCAAGGATTTCACCGGCTTCCACCTCACGCCGTGCGCCGTGAGCGCGCCGGGAGGCTCCGCGCGCATCCTCGGCTTCGCCACCCTGGAAGGCTTCGACGAATCGCCGGAGACCGACGAGGCTTTCGCCAACGCGGAGAGCTACATCGAGACCACTCCCTTCGAGCGCGTCGGCCTGCGGCAGGTCTTCTCCCAGGTCAAGGACCTGATCACCGACGACGACGGCTACATCCGCAAGGACCTGCGCATGGCCGACGACGGCTTCGCGCTCGACCGCCAGGTCCACACCCTGAAGGAGCAGGTCGTCCGGGACGGCGAGACGGTCTGCGCTCTCGGCACTTATTCGGCGGAGAAAGGCGGCCTCGTCCAGGGGCTCGGCAAGGGAGGCGAGGGGCTGACGCTGATCCGCGGCGGCAGGGAAGCGGCGGCGAAACGGCTCAAGGGCAACGTCTGGCAGAACATCGGCGCCGGCATCATGGTTCTGCTGGCGTCGCACTTCTTCCTCTTCATGATCCTCTTCCTGCGCGAGCCGTCGGCGGGAGCCGAGAAGCTGGAAATGCGCGAGACCGCGTTCCTCGAGGCCGCCCGCAACGGCGAGGTGGCGGCCGTCCAGAAGCAGCTCGACGACGGCATGGAAGTGGACGCCCGCGACACCGTGAGCAACACGCCGCTCATGCTGACGCGCGACGCCGAGGTGGCCCGGCGCTTGATCGAGGCCGGCGCGGACGTCAACGCGCGCAATCGCGAGGCCTCGACGCCGCTCATCGAGGCGGCGAAGAACGGCGCCGCGGGAGTGGCCCGCCTGCTCGCCGAGCACGGCGCCGATCTCGAAGCGCGCGACAACGAGCAGCGCACGGCGCTCGAGTGGGCCATCCAGGCCGAGCAGACGGACGTGGCGCGGGTGCTGCGCGAGGCGGGAGCGAAGGAGCCGACGGAGAAATAGGAGCAGACCTCTCCGTTATACGATCCGCCCCTGAGGAGACCCTCTCATGATCCAGACCCACGACCACGGAGACGTCCGTGAGCTGCGGCTCGACCGTCCGCCGGCCAACGCCCTTTCACCCGAGCTGATCGCCGCGCTGCGTACGGCGGTCGAGGCGGCGCCCGCCGAGGGAGCGCGGGCGCTGGTCCTCTCGGGGGCTCCCGGGCGGTTCTCGGGCGGCCTCGACGTGCCGCATCTGATCACCCTCGACCGGTCGGCGATCCTCGCCGCCTGGCGCAGCTTCTACGAGCTCCTGCGCGCTCTCGCCGCCTCGCCCATCCCGATCGCCGCCGCCATCACCGGCCACGCTCCTGCCGGCGGCACCGTGCTGGCGATCTTCTGCGACGCCCGCATCATGGCGGAGGGAGACTTCAAGATCGGTCTCAACGAGGTGCAGGTGGGCATCCCCATGCCGCCCGTCCTCTTCCAGGCCCTGCGGCGGCTGGTGGGAGCCGGCCAGGCCGAGCGCCTGTGCGTGACCTCCCGGCTCCTGCTGCCGGCCGAGGCGCGGGAGATCGGGCTCGTGAACGAGGTGGT
>DATBGJ010000091.1:0-2564 GCA_036558045.1 Thermoanaerobaculia bacterium | reverse complement strand
CCTCCCAGGAGCACGTACGCGGCGCCGGCCCATCGCGAGCGCGTGCGCCACCACGCCTCGAAGGCCACGACCGCGCCGAAGGAGAAGAGCACCATCGGCATGTAGGAGCGGACGATGCGGCTGTAGAGCACGAGCGCCGGCGAGATCGCCAGCAGCCAGCGGTAGACCATCTCGGTGCCGCGGCTCACCTTTCCCGAGAACGCGGCGGGCAGGGCCAGCAGCGCCGCGAAACCGCACAGCAGGACCGGCAGCCGCAGGACCATCTCGGTGACCGGCAGGCCGGCGATCATCCACAGCTTGTCGAGCGCGGTCAGCGGGATGCAGTTGTCCGCCTTGGAATAGGTGACGAGGATCTTGGGCAGCGAGTGGTTGAGCGCCACGCGGACGGCGTGGACCTCGTCGCCGCCGAGGATCTGGTCCGGCAGGTTCCACAGGCGGAGGAGGACGCCGGCAAGGAAGGGAAGGACGACCCAGAGGAGGCGCCGGGACAGAGCTGGTCCAGGAAGACCGAGACGTCGGAGGGTCATGCCCTTCGAGACCTCACCCCCTGGCCCCCTCTCCATCGAAGATGGAGAGGGGGGATGCGGGCAGTGCGATCTTGCCTGTAGGGTGCGCTGTGCGCACCATGACGGCTGCGGTGCGCACAGCGCACCCTACGCGCTCCCTTGGTTCGGAGTCGTTCCCCCTCTCCAGCTCCGCTGGAGAGGGGGCCAGGGGGTGAGGTCTCGAAGGGCATGACCCTCCAGCGTCCAAGAGACCCTTGAGGAGGGCTCACATCGAGATCGAGCCCTTGCGGAACTCGGTCTTGTCGAGATGGGCGTTGACCAGCACGGGCGAGCCGGCGCGGGCGATGCGCACGGCTTCCTGCAGCACCGGCCCGGCGTCCGCGCCGCGCTCGAGCAGGAGCCCCCTCCCGCCGTAGCCCTCGGCCACCTTGTGATAGTCGGTGCGGGCGAGCACGGTGCCGACGTCGTCCTCCAGCACCACCACCTGCTCGCGGGCGATCTGCGTCCAGCCGGCGTCGTTGCCGACCACGGCGATCACCGGCACGCCGTGGCGGGCGAAGGTGTCGAACTCGGCCAGGCTGTAGGCCGCCGAGCCGTCGCCGTAGAGGATCCACACGTCCGCCTCCGGCCGGCAGAGCTTGGCGGCGAGGGCGAAGCCGCCGCCGACGCCGAGCGTGCCGAAGACGCCGGGATCGAGCCAGCAGAGCGGCGCCCGCGGGCTCACCGTGTAGGCCGCGGTGGCCACGAAATCGCCGCCGTCCGCCACGATCACGCTCTCCGGCGCCAGGGCGCGGTCGATCTCCCGGCAGAGGTGCACGGGATTGACCCGCTCGCCGGCGACGGCCGCCTGCGTGACGATCTCGCGCTCGCGCTCCTCGTCGCGCAGGCGCAAGGCGGAGAGCCAGTCCGCCCACCGCTGCTTGCCGCCGTCGGCGAAGACCTCCGCGACGCCGCGCAGCAGGAGCCCGGGATCGGCGTGGATGCCGAGGTCCGGCTTGCGGTTCATCCGCAGGTCTGCCTCGCTGCGGTTGACCGAGACGAGGAAAGCCTTGCGGCCGATCTGGCGCCCGTAGTCGAGCCGGAAGTCGTTGGGGATGCCCGCGAGCAGGACGAGATCCGCCTCGCGCAACGCCTCCTTGCGCTTGTGCCGGAGCTGCAGGGCGTGGCCGGCGCCGAGCAGTCCGCGGGCGCCGCCGGCGAGATAGACCGGCGCGCCGATGGCGGCCACGGCGCGCGCCAGCTCCTCCGCCTGCTCGCGCGACGGCGACGAGAGCAGCGCCTGGCCGCCGAGCACCAGCACCGGCCGTTTCGCCTTGCGCAGCCGGGCCGCCGCCTTGCGCACGTCGCCGCGGTCGGGAGCCGCAGGTGCGACGGGCCGCGGCGGCGCGGGAACGTTCTTCTCCGCGCCGGCGAAGAGCCTCGCGGCGTGACGTTGCAGATACAGGCGCATGCCGGCTCCGGCGAGCCCTCCTCCCTTCGAGCTCGCGCCGTACCACTGGCGCACCAGGGACTCGTCGTAGAGCAGGTCGACCGGGCATTCGAGGAAGACGGGACCGGGCACTCCGGAGCGCGCCACCGCGAACGCCTTCTCCAGCAGCGGCACGAGATCGCGCACCGCCGAGGCCGAGGCGGCCCACTTGACGTGCGGCGCGAAGAGGGCCATCTGGTCGATGTCCTGCAGCGCCCCCCGGCCCTTCAGCAGCGTCGCCGCGGCGCCGCCGAGGAGGACGACGCCGGACTGCGCGAGCTGTGCGTTCTTGACCGCGGTGATGGTGTTGGTCACGCCCGGGCCGGCGGTGACGGCCGCCACTCCGGGCACGCCGGTCAGCCGGAAGACCGCGTCGGCGGCGAACACCGCGTCCACCTCGTGGCGCACGTCGACGACGCGGATGCCGCGCCGCTTGGAGCCGACGAGGATGGGCGAGATGTGGCCGCCGCAGAGGGTGAAGAGGAAGCGCACCCCCTGCTCCACCAGCACGGCCGCGACGCGGTCTCCGCCGTTCACCCCTTCGCCTCCGCATCCAGCACGTGACGCTCCAGGATGAAGCAGACGAACGA
>DATBGJ010000090.1:0-13194 GCA_036558045.1 Thermoanaerobaculia bacterium | reverse complement strand
GCTCTTCCCGGGTCTCGGTAACGGCGGGGCCGCCGGTCGATCGGCCGGCGGCCTTTTCCGTTCCGGGAGGGGCCGTCCTTTTCTCGCTCCTCTTCACTCTCCCGCTCTTCGCCGCCTGCCGGGGCCCCGAGGCGTCTTCGCCGCCGGCGCCCGTCGAGTCCGCAACCCGCCAGCCGGAGCCGGCCGGCGCCGATCCGCGGCAGGGGAAGTGGAGCGTGGCCCGCGACCCTGCCGCCGCATCGGCCCCCGAAGCCGCCGCCGACGTCAAGGCGCTCCCATACCTGCAGGGCTACCGCCCGGCCGAGGACCGTCCGGTGGTGGTCGAGCACGATCCCCGCGCCGCGTACCGGGGACTGAACCTCTACGTCTCCGGCCACGCGGCGGAGGCGGTGCTCATGGACATGTCCGGGAGGACGCTCCATCGCTGGCGGCGGCCGCTGCGCCGGCTCTGGCCCGATCTGGCGCGGGATCCCGAGATGGCGAAGCTCGAATACTTCCGCCGCGCCTATCTCTTTCCCAACGGCGATCTGCTGGCCATCTACGAGGGCCAGGGGCTCGTCAAGCTGGATGCCCGCTCCCGTGTCCTCTGGGCCTATCGCGGCGGCATTCATCACGACCTCTGCGTGACCGGCGACGGCCTGATCTATGTCCTCGATCGGGAAGGGAAGGTCATCCCCCGCATCAACCCACAGAAGGGCGTGCTCGAGGATTTCGTCACCGTGCTCGACCCCGCGGGACGAACGCTGCGCAGGATCTCGATTCTGAAGAGCTTCGAGAGATCGCCTTATGCGGGGCTGATCCGCAGCATGCCGATTCGCCAGGGGGACATCTTCCACACCAACACCATCGAGGTGCTGGACGGCCGTTTCGCCGGCCTCGACCCGGCCTTTCGCAGGGGCAACCTGCTGATCTCGGTCTTCGTCCTCAACACCGTGGCGGTGCTCGACCCGGACCGCGAGACGGTGGTCTGGGCGAGGACCGGCGGCTGGCGGCACCAGCACCAGCCGACCTTCCTGGACAACGGCCACCTGCTGGTCTTCGACAACCTGGGAGCCGGCGGCGAGCGCTCGCGGGTGCTCGAGATGGAGCCGGTGAGCGGCAGGATCGTCTGGCAGTACGGCGGCGCTCCCGGGGTGGACCTCTTCACCAAGACCCTCGGCTCCGCGCAGCGGCTGCCCAACGGCAACACCCTGGTCACCGAGTCCCAGAACGGCCGCGCCCTCGAGGTGACGGCGGCCGGCCGCACCGTCTGGGAGTTCTACAACCCGCATCGGGCGGGGGAGAGGAATGAGCTGGTGGCCTCGCTGTTCGAGATGGTGCGGCTGCCGCCGGACTTCCCTTTCCGCGGCGTGGAAGCTCCTCAGCGATAACAGCTTGCGGGGCCGGGCCGGATGGGGTACGCTCCCGCTACGCGTGTCTGCTGGAACGCTTTTTCCCGTCTTCCGGAGGGTCTGCCATGCGAAGAATCGCGCCTAGCCTCGTCCTCATCGGCCTGCTGGGACTGGCCGGCCCGGCGGCCGCGGTGATCGGTACGGCCGACGTCGTGCCCGCCGCCACCCTGCTGCTGCCTTACTTCGAGGTGGACCTCATGAAGGGCATGCAGGTCAACACGTACTTCTCGATCAACAACGCGTCGTCGTCGGCGGTGCTGACGCACGTCACGGTGTGGAGCGACCAGTCGATCCCGGTGCTCGACTTCGACGTCTACCTCACCGGCTACGACGTGCAGACGATCAACCTCAACGAGGTCCTCGTCTGGGGCAAGCTGCCGCCGACAGCCTCCGTCGGCCAGGACCCCGCGGGCGCGGCGATCGGTACCGGCATCAGCCCCCGGGGGCCGCTCTCCCAGGACATCGACTACGCGAGCTGCAACGGCACCCTGCCCTACGGGGACCCGGCGCTGAACGCGGCCTTCCGCGCTCACCTGGCGGCGGTCCTGCAGGGCAACCCGTCGCCGACCTTCGGCACCTGTTACGGCTCGAAGACCCAGGACGACATCCTGCGCGGCTATGTGACGGTCGATACCGTCAGCGCCTGCAACGTGCTGTTCCCGAGCCAGTTGGCCACCGGTTACGACGCCGTGCTCACCGATCAGAACGTGCTCTGGGGCGACTACTTCTACGTCAACGACAGCGAGAACTTCGCCCAGGGCGACACGCTGGTCCACATCGAGTCCTGCCCGACCTGCTTCGCGCCGGGGGACCACACCTTCTACGGCCGCTATGCCGCGGCGACGGCGATCGACGCTCGCGAGCCGCTGCCGACGACGATGGCGGCGCGTTACGTCAACGGCGGCGGCTTCACCGGCGGCACCAGCTTCGCCGTCTGGCGCGAGGGTGGCGACCAGATCTCCGCCGTCAGCTACAACTGCAATCTGCAGGGCCCGCCTCAGTGGTACCCCCTGGAGGCCACCCAGATCGTCGTTTTCGACGAGACGGAGCAGGTGGTCACCCCGGAGAACTGCCCATCCGGTTTCGACTGCGGCATCGACATCGTGATCCCGAACGAGGCGCAGCGGGTCGGCGTCGGCGCCGACATTCCGACGCCGTTCAGCTTCGGCTGGGTCTATCTGAACCTCCAGTGGGGACCGCTGCCCGCCTATGGAGACAACTTCGCCCAGATGTGGCTGACGACGATCATGGACGCCAGCGGCCGGTTCAGCGTCGGTTTCTCGGGGGTCGCTTTCGACAACGCCAACGCGCCGGCCGGGATCATTCCGTGACGAGGGGGCTTGCGCCGGCCACGGGAATGCTGTACATTCGCCAGTCGCTATACGTGGCAGGAGGAGATTCCAGGTAAAACCTGTTGGAGCTTCTATAACTTCTTTAACTGGAGGACGTATGAAACTGAAGATTGTTCTGTGTCTCGCCCTGCTGGGCCTGCTGGGATTCGGCGGCCAGGCGTTCGCGGTCTTCAACGCCGCCGACCCGGTGCCGGCCGCCACGCTGCTGGTGCCGTACTTCGAGGTGGATCTCAACAATGTGAACGGCGTCAACACCCTGTTCTCGATCAACAACGCGTCGGCGACGGCCGCCCTGGCCCACGTCACGGTGTGGAGCGATCAGTCGATCCCGGTGCTCGACTTCGACGTCTACCTGACCGGCTATGACGTGCAGACGGTCAACATGCGCGACATCCTGCAGAACGGCAACCTGCCGCGGACGGCGAGCGCCGGCCAGGACCCCTCTCCCCCGGACGCCATCAGCCCGAAGGGTCCGGTGTCGCAGGACATCAACTTCGCGAGCTGCACGGGCACCCTGCCGTACAACAACCCGGCGCTGAACGCGGCCTTCCGGGCGCACCTGCAGGCGGTGCTCCAGGGCAACGCCTCGCCGACGTTCGGGCTCTGCTACGGCTCGAAGACGAAGGACAACATCCTGCGCGGCTACGTGACCGTCGACACGGTCAATTCCTGCAACGTGCTCTTCCCGAGCCAGATGCTCACCGGTTACGCCAGCGTGATCACCTACCAGAACAT
This sequence comes from Thermoanaerobaculia bacterium, assembly GCA_036558045.1. Lineage (GTDB taxonomy): Bacteria > Acidobacteriota > Thermoanaerobaculia > Multivoradales > UBA5704 > DATARR01. Next base: position 9,716 of record DATBGJ010000090.1, on the reverse strand, counting down.
CCTCTGGGGCGACGTGTTCTACGTCAACTCGGCGGAGAACTTCGCGCAGGGCGAGACGCTGGTCCACTTGGAAGCCTGCCTGACCTGCGGGCTCGTGACGGGAGACCACACCTTCTACGGCCGCTATGAGGCGGCTGGGGTGGTCAACGCTCGCGAGGCGCTGCCGACGACGATGGTGGCCCGCTACCTCAACGGCGGCGGCTTCACCGGCGGCACGGACTTCATGGTGTGGCGCGAGGGCGGCACCCAGACCTCGGCGGTGGGCTATAGCTGCAACCTGCAGGGTCCGGCGCAGTGGTACCCGCTGGGGGCCACGCAGGTCGTCGTCTTCGACGAGACGGAGCAGCCGGTGACCACCGAGAACTGCCCGTCGGGCTTCGACTGCGGCATCGACATCGTGATCCCGAACGAGGCGCAGCGGGTGGACATCGGCACCGACATCCCGACGCCGTTCAACTTCGGCTGGGTGTGGCTGAACCTGCAGACCACCTATCCGGGCCAGGTGTACGGCGACGACGATCAGCAGATGTGGATGTTCACGGTGATGGACGCCAGCGGCCGCTTCAGCGTCGGCTTCAACGGCATCGCCATCGACAACGCCAACACGCCGAACACCATCATCATCCCGGTCAACTGAGCCGGCGATAAAAACCTGTAAGTTCAGTAGCTGCGAGGGCGCTGTCTTCGGACGGCGCCCCTTTTCTTTGGTTCCGGGATCTGGATATAATCCCGCCGGACATGGAGGTCCACACATCTTTCGAACCGGAGGAATCATGAGACTCAAGATCTCGCTATGCCTCGCCCTGTTGGGCCTGCTGGGATTCGGCGGCCAGGCGCTCGCGGTCATCAACGCCGCCGACCCGGTGCCGGCCGCCACCCTGCTGGTGCCGTATTTCGAGGTTGACCTCAACAATGTGAACGGCGTCAACACCCTGTTCTCGATCAACAACGCGTCGGCGACGGCCATCCTGGCGCACGTCACGGTATGGAGCGACCAGTCGATCCCGGTGCTCGACTTCGACGTCTACCTGACCGGTTTCGACGTGCAGACGGTCAACCTGCGCGACATCCTGCAGAACGGCAATCTGCCGGTGACGGCGAGCGCCGGCCAGGACCCTGCGGGTGGGTCGATCGGTACCGGCATCAGCCCGAAGGGCATCGCCTCGCAGGACATCAACTTCGCGAGCTGCACGGGCACCCTGCCGTACAACAACCCGGCGCTGAACGCGGCCTTCCGGGCGCACCTGCAGGCGGTGCTCCAGGGCAACGCCTCGCCGACCTTCGGCCTCTGCTACGGCTCGAAGACGAAGGACAACGTCCTGCGCGGCTACGTGACCATCGACGCGGTCAATTCCTGCAACGTGCTGTTCCCGAGCCAGATGCTCACCGGTTATTCCAGCGTGATCACCAACCAGAACGTGCTGTGGGGCGACGTGTTCTACGTCAACTCGGCGGAGAACTTCGCCCAGGGCGAGACGCTGGTCCACATCGAGGCCTGCGCCACCTGTTTCGTGCCGGGCGACCACACCTTCTACGGCCGCTATGACAACGCCACGGCGGTCGACGCCCGCGAGGCGCTGCCGACGACGATGGCGGCGCGCTACCTCAACGGCGGCGGCTTCACCGGCGGCACGGACTTCATAGTGTGGCGCGAGGGCGGCACGCAGACCTCGGCGGTGGGCTATAGCTGCAACCTCCAGGGTCCGCTCCAGTGGTATCCGCTGGGCGCCACGCAGGTCGTCGTCTTCGACGAGACGGAGCAGCCGGAGACCTCCGAGAACTGCCCGTCGGGCTTCGACTGCGGCATCGACATCCTCATTCCGAACGAGGCGCAGCGGGTCGACGTGGGCACCGACATCCCGACGCCGTTCAACTTCGGCTGGGTGTGGCTGAACCTGCAGAACCCCGACTTTGCGACGTTCGGTCCGTATGGCGACCCCTTTAGCCAGATGTGGATGTTCACGGTGATGGACGCCAGCGGGCGGTTCAGCGTCGGCTTCAACGGCATCGCGATCGACAACGCCAACACGCCGAACTCCATCTTCATCCCGGTCAACTGAGCCGGCGACAAACCTGTAAGCAAGTAGCTGCGGGCGCCGTCTGCGGACGGCGCCCGCGCGCTGTTTTCAGCCGCGATACAATCTGCTCGATGGGGAACGCCGTCGAAGCCGCCGGTCTGACCAAGGTCTACCGGATGTACGCCTCGCCGTGGGGCCGGCTGGCCGAGCTCGTCTCCCGCCGGCAGCGCCACCGGGCCTTCCCGGCGCTGGAGGACGTGACCTTCTCACTGCCCCGCGGCGAAGGGCTGGCCCTCATCGGCGAGAACGGCGCCGGCAAGAGCACGCTGCTCAAGATCCTCGCCGGCATCACGGCGCCGACCTCCGGCTCGTTCGCGGTACAGGGCAAGATCGCCTCCATCCTGGAGCTCGGCTCGGGCTTCCATCCCGAGTTCACCGGCCGCCAGAACATCGTGCTCAACGCCGCCATGCTCGGCCTCTCGCAGGAGGAGCTGCGGCGCAAGATGCCGGAGATCGTCGGCTTCAGCGAGCTGGGGGAGTTCATCGATCAGCCGGTGAAGACCTACTCGACCGGCATGGCCATGCGGCTGGGCTTTTCGATCGCCACCCAGGTCGAGCCCGACGTGCTGATCATCGACGAGGCCCTGTCGGTGGGGGACGGCTACTTCCAGAAGAAGTGCATGGACCGCCTGCGCCTGTTCGTCGAGGCGGGGGGCACGCTGCTCTTCTGCTCCCATGCCATGTACTACGTCTCGGCGTTCTGCCGGCGGGCGCTCTGGCTGCGCCAGGGGCGCCCCGAGGCGCTCGGTCCCGTGGCCGAGGTGGTGCGCGAGTACGAGAGCTTTCTGCTGACCAAGAGCGCCCGCGCCGCCGAGGCGGCGGAGCCGGCCGCCGCGGCCGAGGCGAGGGCCCTGCCGGCGCGCATCCTCTCGGCCCGGCTGGTCGAGCCGCAGCGGGATTTCCTCTACGGCTACGGCGACCCGTGGGAGGTGGAGGTGGAGTGGCAGGCGGAGGATCCAGGGCTCGCCTTTCATCTGGGCGTCGGCATCAACCGCATCGACGAGCTCGAGGTCTGCTCCTTCGCCACCCACCTCGACGGGCTGCCGCCGCGCACGGGCCAGCGGAGCTACACCGCGCGGCTGCGCGTTCCCAGCCTGCCGCTGGTGAAGGGGGAGTTCACCCTCTACGTCTTCCTGCTGGACGAGGAGGGGCTGCACGTCTACGACCAGCAGCGGCTCGCCAACGCCTTCACGGTTCACAGTCCCAACTATGCCTTCGGCCTGATCCGGGCCGCCCACACCTGGGAGTTCGACGCGGCGCGAGGCACCACCCGGCCCAGGAGCCTGGCGCGGGCCTGAACGGCGCATGCGCGTCGCCGTGATCCTGGTCCACTACCGCACGCCGGAGCTGGCGGCGGCGGCGGTGGCGGCGCTGCGGGCCGATGCCGCTCAGAGCGGCCTCGAGATCGAGGGGATCCTCGTCGACAACGGCAGCGACGAGGCCGGCCGGGCGCTGCTGGAAGCTCTGCCGTTCGAACGCATCGATCCCCAGGCAAATCTGGGCTTCGCCGGCGGCGTCAACCTGGGGGTCGGCCGCTCGCGGGCGGAGCGCATCGTGGTGATGAACCCGGACGTGCGGGTGCTCCCCGGCTGTCTCGGCGCTTTGCTGGACGCCTTGAGCGCCGGCGCGGCGGTCGCCGGGCCGCGGTTCTATTGGGACGACGCCCGCCGCATGCTCCTGCCGCCCGCCGAGGAGCGCAGCCGCGCCGCCGAGATCCTTTCCCTGCTGGCGACGCGCGGCGAGAGATGGGCCGCGCGCGCCCGCCGCCGTTGGCGCCGGCACGCCCGCCGCCACTGGCAGGCGGTGCAGCCGCTGGCCAGCTACGCCTTGAGCGGCAGCCTGCTGGCCTTCAGCCGCGCCGCCTGGGAGCGGATCGGACCCTTCGACGAAGGCTACCGCCTCTACTTCGAGGAGACCGACTGGCTGCGGCGGGCCGCGCGCCTCGGCCTGCCGGCCCGCTACGTCCCGGCCGCCGCGGCGGTCCACCTCCACGCGCGCAGCGCCGTGCAGGAGCCGCGGTCCGGCGGCTGGTTCGAGGAGTCGGCCCGGCGGTTTCGCGAGCGGCATTACGGCCGCTGGTTCAATGCTCTCCTGGAGGGTCTGGCGGGCCGGCCGCCGCGTCGTTCGCCGGCCCGCTCCGCCGTCTGCGCACAGGTGGACCTGAGCGGCCTCTCCTTTCCTCTCTGGATCGAGGTCTCACCCAACCCGACCGGATTCCCGGCGGCGGCGGAGCGGCTCGTCGCGCCTCCGGAGGCTCCGTGGCGCCTTCCCCCGGAGGTCGCGGAGCGGCTCGCGGGGGCCGAGCTGACGCTGCAGGTGGCCGATTCGGCAGGCCGCGAGCTGGCGCGCCGCGTTCTTGCGGAGCGCCTGTTATAGTTCCCGGTGACGTTTGGAGCCGGCGGCGCGTATATTGGAACCGGAGATGATCGATCAGCTCATTCGGCAAACCGAGAAAACCATGCCGGGGGCGAGCCGCCTGGTGGTCGAGCCGTTCCTCCATTTCGGCCCCGACCGCATCTACAACACCCTGACGGATCTCTTTCTCACCAGCGCCGAGCCCGGATTCCGCGAGCTGCACGAGCTGCGCGGCGGCCGCCTGGGGACCGGCGGCCTGCCGGCCGAGCTGCTCGCCGATCTGTTCGCCGCCGGCTGGCTGGTCGAGTCCGCCGCCGATCTCGCCGCGCGCTTCCGGCTCAAGTACGTGTCGCTGGAGGCGCACACGGTCTGCAACCAGGCCTGCTACTTCTGTCCGGTCTCGATCGCTCCGCGCGAGGACTACTTCATGCCCACCGAGCTCTACGAGCGCATCGTAGGCGAGCTCGCGGCCTGGCGGGAGACGATCGAGGCGGTCTTCATGATCAATTACAACGAGCCCACCGTGGATCCCCGCTTCGTCGATCAGGTGCAAACGATCAAGGCGGCCGGGCTGCCGCCGGCGGTGCTCACCAACGCCTCCGGCCTCACCCCCGAGCGCATCGACGCTCTCGTGGCGGCGGGCGGCTTGCGCTATCTCTCGATCAACCTGTCGACGCTCGACCGCGAGCGCTACCGGCGCGAGCGCGGCGGCGATCATCTCGATCTCGTGTTGCGCAACCTCGACCATGCGATGGACAAGCCGCTCGCCGACCAGATGGACATGGTGGTGCTCGGCACCGGCAACGACGATCACCGGCGCGACTTCGAGGAGATCTCGCGCCGTTTCGCGGGCAGCCGCTTCGAGGTGAAGTATTACGAGGTGATGGATCGCGCCGGCTACCTGCAGATCGGCCACAAGCCCGCCTCCCGGGACCGGCGCCTCTGCGGTTGCGACAACGTCGGCTCGCGCCCGCTGCAGCACATCCACATCACTCCCCGCGCCGCCTGCGTGCTCTGCTGCGAGGACTATGACGGCAAGTACGTGGTCGGCGATCTCACCCGCGAGAGCGTGCACGAGGTGCTGACGGGACCGGCCATGGCCACGATGCGGCGCTGGGTCTACGGTCTCGAGGACGCGCCCCGGGATTTCATCTGCCACGGCTGCACGTTCGCCCTCACCCGTGCCGCGTAGCGGGCCTGCGCCGTGCGCATCGCCTACGTCCTGCCACGGCCCGAGCTGGGCGGCGGCAACAAGGTCATCTTCCAGCACGTGCGGCTGCTGCAGGAGAACGGCGACGAGGTCACCGTCCTGTGCGAAGGCCCGAAGCCGGACTGGGCCGAGATCGACGCCGCCTATGTGGACTATACGGCCGGGGTGCCGAAGCTGCCGGCGCAGGACCTGGTCGTCGCCACCTACTGGACGACCCTCGCCCGGGCGCGGGATCTCGGGCTCGGCCCGCTGGCGCACTTCTGCCAGGGCTACGAAGGCGGGCTCGTTCACCTGCGGCCGGCGCTGCGGGAGATCGAGGCCGTCTACTCCTGGCCGCTGCCGACGCTGACGGTGTCGCCGCATCTCGGAGAGTTTCTGGCGGCGCGGTTCGGCCGCGAGAGCCGGGTGGCGCCGCCGCCGCTCGATCCGCGGTTTCGGCCGGCCTGGCGCCTCGGGCCGCGGCGCCGGCCGTGGATCGCCATTCCCGGCATCTTCGAGGCGGAGGTCAAGGGGGTCCCCGTGGCGCTGGACGCCGTGCGCCGGTTGCGCGCGAGCGGAGTCCGCTGCCGGGTGCTGCGTTTCTCGATGCTGCCGCTGAGCGCCGCGGAGAAAGCCCTGCTGGAGCCGGACCGTTACCTCTGCCACGTGCCGCCGCACGTCATCGCGCGGGTCCTCCCCGCCTGCGACCTGCTGCTGCTGCCGTCGCGGCCGGAGGAGGGATTCGGCCTGCCGCTGCTGGAGGCCATGGCCGCGAAGGTGCCGGCCGTGGCGTCGCGCATCCCCTCGACGGAGTCCATCGCGGATGGCGCGGTGCGCCTGGTGCCGCCGGACGAGGCCGAGGCCTTCGCCGCCGCCGCCGCGGAGCTGCTGGGCTCGCGGACCGCCTGGCGCCAGGCCCGCGAGGTCGGATTTGCGGCCTCCCGCCGTTTCCAGCCGCAGGTGGTGGCCCCGTTGCTCGCTACGGCGATACGATGGGCTAGGGAGAACGCGACGTGAAGCTGAACCTCGATCCGAATCCGTTGCGCGAACAGTACGTGAACGCGCGGCCCTTTCCGCATATCGTTCTCGATGACCTGTTCCCCGACGAGGTCCTGGAAGGAGTCCTCACCGAGTTCCCGCGTCCAGACGAGATCGAATGGGCGACGTTCGATAACCCCACCGAGAAGAAGCTCGGATACCGTCATACCTCGCCGCTGAAGAGGAATCTACGCGACTTCCTCTACGAGATGAGCTCGCCGCCGGTGCTGCAGTTCCTCGAGGCGATGACCGGCATCGAAGGGCTTATCCCCGACCCGTACTACGGCGGCGCGGGGCCGCACCAGATCCTGCCCGGCGGCTTCCTCAAGGTGCACGTGGACTTCAACTGGCACCCGCTCTTGAAGCTCGACCGCCGGCTCAACCTGCTCGTCTACCTGAACCGGGACTGGCAGGAGGAGTACGGCGGCCACCTCGAGCTATGGAACCGCGACATGACCCGCTGCGAGCAGAAGATCCTGCCGGTGTTCAACCGCACGGTGGTCTTCAGCACCACGGACTTCTCCTACCACGGCCATCCCGCGCCGCTCGCCTGCCCCGAGGGGATGAGCCGCAAGTCGGTCTCCTTCTACTACTACACGAACGGCCGGCCCGACGAGGAGCGGTCGGCGCCGCACGACACCATCTTCAGGAAGACGCACGAGCACGACTGGTGAGGAGTCAGCCCTCGATCAGGACGTAGAAGCCTTTGGTGGCGAGGCTTTCGAGGTCGGTCTCGAAGCCGCCGCGCAGCGCCAGCAGCCGCTCGGGCAGCTCGGTCTTCTGCGGCACGATCTCGAACCTCTCGATTCCCGACCGGCGGAGCCAGCCGGCGAGGGTCTCGCGGGTGAAGAACCGGTAGTGCGTGTAGCAGAGGATGCCGATCGGCAGGTAGTCCCACCGGCCGGCGATCAGGTCCTCGACGATCGCGTAATGGCCGACGTTGGGGATGGAGAGGATGGCGCGTCCGCCGGGAGCGAGCAGCCGCTGGAGGCGGGCGAGGAAGCCTTCGACCGCCACCAGGTGCTCGACGACTTCCAGCGCCAGCACGGCGTCGAAAGCGCCCGCGATCTCCAGCTCCTGGACGTCCCCTTGGATCACCCGGTGGAGGTGCCGCGCCGCTTCGCGCGCCACCACCGGATTGAGCTCGACGCCGGTGACGCGGCAGCCGAAGGTCTCCTGGAGAAGCTTGCCGGTGACGCCGCGCCCGCAGCCGACCTCGAGCACCTCCCGCGCATGGCCGGGAATGAACGGCAGGACGTCCGAGCGGACCTCGCCGTAATAATCGATGAACTCGTGGCAGAGGCCGGCGTAACCGATTCCGGACTGGCCCGCGGACTCCTGCTGAAAACGATCGAAGCTCAGGAGGGCCGCGGGCTGGCGGGACGGGTTCTCGGGCGCGCCGGCGGATCCCCGCTCCAGGAAGGCGCGCTCGGCGAGCTCGTAGCCGCGCAAGGTGTAGATGGGCGCGGCGAGGCTTGTATCGGCCAGACGGTAGGGCCGCACCTCCTGCGCTCCGGCAGCGAGCAGATCCCGCATGGCCGTAAGGCTGCGCCGGCACAGCAGGACGTTGTCAGAGCTCAGCAGCAGGACGGCGTCGAACCGACGGTCCGGCGGCGATCCTGCGCCCGCGATCGCCGTCTCGACGTGCTCGAAGACCGCCCGCGCCTCCAACAGGCAATGCGAGAAGAGATACCGGAGCTCCGGCGATTCGGCGCTCTCGGCGGCGAGCGTCTTCACGACGAGGAGATCGGCCATCCGCGCATCGTACAATCCCGGCCGTGTCCGCGCGAAACGACTCTCCGGGGAGCCGGCGGGGGAGACTCCTGCCACTATGGGTCCTCTGCGCGTCGGTGCTGGCCTTCTACGGGCCCGCCCTGACGCGTCCCTTCACGAGCGAGGACTATCTCCTCATCCGGTTCCTCGCCGAGAATCCTCCCTGGCGCGATCTCCGGTCTCTGTTCATCGCTCCGTGGCTCGGGATCTCCGTGGTCAAGTTTTACCGGCCTGCCGCGACCTTGCTGTATGGGGTTGAGATCGCGCTGTTCGGGGGGCACCCTCTCGGCTACAACACCGTTCACCTGCTGGTGCACATGGCGAATACGCTGCTGTTCTGGGCGATCGCGCGCCGCCTCTGCCGGGGGTTCACTCCGTTCGCCGCCGCCCTGCTCTTCGCGCTCTATCCGCTGCATCCCAACGCGATCCTGTTCGGCGCCAGCTTCGCCACCTTGTTCGGCGCGTTCTTCATGCTCGCCGCGTTTCTCGCCTATCAGCGGTTCCGGGAGAGCGGCTCCGCCGCGGCGTGGGGCGGCGCCCTGGCGCTCTTCGTCCTCGCCCTCGGCTCCTATGAGGCGGCCGTGGTGCTGCCGCTGCTGCTGGCCGCGTACGACCATCTCGTCGCTGCACGCAAAAAGGTGCTTGCTTACCTGCCGTTCTTCGGCGTCCTCGGCCTCTACCTGCTGCTCAGGAAGTGGATCTTCGGCGTCTTCGTCGGCGGCTACGCGGAGGCGGGCCAGCGGCTCCTCGCGCCGGACGTACGGCAGATGGCCGGCGATCTCGCCACCTCGATCTACCAGCTCCATCTGCCGGTCTATGACCGGACGCCGGGGACCTGGGAGGCCGTCGTCGTCTGCGCCCTGCTGATCGGAGCGCCGCTCGCCTTCTGGCGGCTCCGCGGCAGCGGCCACGCTCGTCTGTGGCTGTTCAGTTGGGTCTGGATCGTGCTCGCCCAAGCCCCTTTCGCCTTCCGGCCTTCGGTGCCTGCGAACGGTCGTTATTGGTACCTCGCTGCGGCGGGAACCGCGATGAGCATAGCCTTTCTCGCGCGTTGGCTGTTCGCGGTCACGCGTCCGCCCTGGCGGCTCCTGGCCCCTGCGGCGGCCGTTCTCCTCGCCGCCTCCTGGAGCCTTCTCCTCACGGTTTACGTCGGCGCCACCGTCGAAGCGGGCCGCACCGCACGCAGGGTACAGACCGAGATCCTGCGTATCGGGCGAGCTCCGCGGGAGATATTCGTCACGCGTTATCCCTACTTCGTGCTGAGCTCGTCCCAGGTTCCCATC